>JAWSUF010000021.1 GCA_033549365.1 Acidobacteriota bacterium | reverse complement strand
TTGTGGATATCATGGAGGGTTGTAGCCCTTTTTTTTCGTCCTTGTCAAATGCCATCACGTAACTTTGAAACAAGCTCAAAGATTAAGATCCTCAGTGTGGCATTAAGAATCGGCGGCAAAGGCTCGGTTGTAGACAATTTGAATTATGGAGGATTTATTGTTAAATGCTCTATAAATGGCTATTTGGCTGATTATGCTGTAAACAAGAAAGGAGAAAAAGTTCATCTGGTGAATGATATTGATTTAAAGAGAACGCATCAGATTCCGTTTTTTTCGAAATGTTTAGATAAGGCTGTGATAATTGCTTCCAGAAATATCCATCACCGTCTTTTAGGATTGGATATTGCAATAGACAAGCAAAATGAAATTCGAATTATTGAAATAAACAATGGTCACATAGGAACAGATCTACCACATTTAGTGGGGTTACCGCTGTTCGGCAAATATACAGATGAAGTCATTGCGTATTGCAAAAAAAATATTAATAAACTGAACAGCGAATATGTTTTAAGATTAAAAGAGATCGGCGGCTAACAATTTTCTTGTCAAGTCAAATAAGAGAATTAATAGTGTTTATTATAAGGGTTACATAAAGGAATTAGTTTAATCATAGAAAAAATAGTAAAAATATTCCATATGTCAAGTGAACATATTTGCCTTTACAACAACTGGGATAAATGCAGGTTGGATCATGGAGAATTTTACTACAGAAGCTGCTTTAGAAATGACCATACCCATATTTTTAAAACACACGCGAAAATCTTTGAATCATGCATGGATTATGTTTCAGAAAAAAACGAAGAATTTCCTGCAACATTACTTGGAGATTATGTATTAATATATAAGAAAAGGTCAAAAACACTTTTGGTAAGCGACCATATTCGCAGCATTCCTTTGTTTTATGGTTTGCATAAGGGTCACTGTTTTGTTACCGATAATCTAAATAAGTATCAGAAAGAACATGGAAAGCTAAAGATAGACAACAATAAGCTGGAGGAATATGTCGCCTCTGGCTTTGTCTATGGAAATAATACTATCTATCATGATGCTTTTGGTTTACAAGCGGGAGAAATGATTTGCATCTTCGAAAATGAAATTAAATCGAAACGATACTTTGAATACAAACCAGCAAAAAAAACTTTCAGTATTGATAATATATACGAGTTTTCTAATATGCTTGACAAGGCTTTTCGTTCGATATTTTCTCGGATGATTGAACAAACACCAAGTGTAAATCGTTGGATAATTCCATTAAGCGGTGGTCATGATTCTCGTATTATAGTTAATTATTTGTATCTCTTGGGTAAAAAAAATGTCATATGCTTTTCTTACGGTACACCCAACAATGAGCAAGCACGAATAAGTAAACAGGTGGCGGAAGCTCTTAATTATGAGTGGCATTTTACAGAATATACAGAGCAAAAATGGCAGCAATTGCATGAGATCGGCATTATTGATGAGTATATACGATACGCTTTCAATGGAGTGTCCACTCCCCATCTTCAGGATTTTTTAGCAGTTTATGAGATGAATAAAAAGGGGATAATCAAACCCGGAGATGTATTTGTTCCTGGCCATACACTTGATTTTATTGCAGGTGGCCATTATGGATATCAAGATATTGAAAGTGACAATAAGTATAAAGCTGTAAAAAGAACATACCTGCGACATTCTAGGATTAGGGATAGCTCACAAGATCCAGTCAGAACTATAGAAGCCATATATGAAAAAGCAAATGTTGAGCCCCAGCACTTTCAAGAATACTTCAACTGGCAAGAGCGTCAGGCCAAATTTATCGTGAACAGCATTAGGGCTTATGAACATTTCGGTTTTGAGGCGCGCTTGCCATTCTGGGATAAAGAGATTGTGAAATATTGGCTTTCCATTCAAAAAAATAAACTCATAGGCAGAAATAAATATTTTGAGGCGGAGAAATGTGGCATATTAACAAAAAAAATAGTTGATATTCCATTCGCGGGAGACAAGAAAAAAAACCTGAAGGAAAAGAGGATAAGCAAGGTTAAAACAATATTTCCAACAATATTCATTAATAAAGCATTGAAAATGACAAGACGTAAAGTAACGCTTGATGAAGGGCTGAATCAAATATATACACTAAAAGTAAAATCGGTTAAAGACTTATTGAACCCTGTGGAAATATTTCCTGAAAATGTAAAAACATATTTTCAAGATTACCTACAGCGCTTTCCCTATCAAATGGATTACCATTTCTTAACAGCGCTTTATACGATTCGCATAACTATGGATGAATATTGAAAAGTATCCTGATTATTACCAAAGCCTTTTTCCCTGAAATATCACCCAGATCTTTCAGAGCAACGGAGTTGGCTAAAGAGTTTGCCCGGCAGGGACATAGAGTTGAGGTCTATCTTCCACAAAAAAGGGACGGGCATTTAAAAATAGAAAAAGATTACAATATAACCTTGAAGGCATATGGCCCATTGACCTGGAAGCCTTTAGTAATCAAAGGCGGTCGTATTAGAAGATTGCTCAGCAAGATAATTCAGAGATCAGCTACATGGCTATTTGAATATCCTGATATAGAAATAGTTAAAAGACTGCCAAAGATCATAAATATTGAAAAGCATTACGATATCATAATTTCTATAGCGGCACCGCATTCGATTCATTGGGCAGTTTCAAGAGCCCTTAAGAAAAACAAAAATCTGTCAAGGCTTTGGGTGGCGGATTGTGGAGACCCATATATGGGCGCAATATTGGAGACCTTTAAGAAACCCTTCTATTTCAAATATATGGAAAAGGATTTTTGCCTTAATGCGGATTTCATAACGGTTCCTACAGAAGGGGCGAAAGAAGCTTACTATCCGGAATTCCGGCATAAAATCAGAGTCATTCCTCAAGGTTTCAATTTTGAAGAAGTTATAACATGCAAGGAAGAACCCTGCAATCCTGTTCCGACATTTGCCTATGCCGGAAGCCTTGCATTTAAGGGAATGCGAAATCCAGAACGGTTATTGCACTATTTATCAAAAAAGGATAGTGCCTTTCGCTTCCACATTTATTCGAATTCATCATTGAATGTTATTCATAAATATAGAGAAACACTTGGAAACAAGGTTATTGTCCATCGTGGAAAAGAGCGAATACCTCTCCTGTATGAATTGAGCAAGATGGATTTCTTGATTAACTTCGACAACGGAACAGAAAGGCAGTTGCCGAGCAAGCTGATTGACTATGCGCTTACCGGAAGACCTATTCTCAATATACATCCTTTAAACCCAAATATTGAATTGGCGAATCAATTTCTGAAGAAAAATTACGAAGCTCAGTACGCAGTGAATAATCTGGAAAGATACAACATAAAAAATGTGGTTTTCCAGTTCATGACACTAAAGAGATAGAATTATATGAAAATGCAAGCAATAGATAATGTCAGTTACAAAGAAGTTGGTGTTGAATCCCAAAAATCACTGCTGTTATTTGTATTTTGGCCTTTTTTAGCCCTTATTACAGCTTTGCGGGACTTTAGAACAAAAGAATCAAAAATCGTTATTTATTTTTTCCTTATTCTCTTTGGAGCAACATACTATCTTGGTAATCCTGATTTTGATTCTTTTCATTTATATGAGAAATTCGATATGACATCTCGCCAATCTTTTAGCGAGTGGCGAGTCGAGAATATAGACAATATTATTGATACGGCCCCTGACATTGTTCAACCCATTCTTTTATTTGTGCTGTCGAGAATTGATAGCAGTCCGGCATTTTTGTTTGGCACTTTTGCAGCCATATTCGGCGGCGTTTTTTTGATCAGCATAAATATTCTTGCCTCGAAGTATTCTTTGGAAAGCAATATAAACGCAAAAATATACTTCACATTTTTCTTATTCATTAATCCAATATTTAACATCAATGGCTTCAGATTCTGGACGGCTGCCTGGATATTTTTTATAGGAGCTTACTTTGTTGTCGTCAACCGAGATAAAAAACATCTCATACTGGCTCTTTCATCGATATTATTTCATGCAAGCTTTGTCGTACCAAATATCATATTAGTTGCATATGTCACCTTCGGCAATAAGGACAAGATATACAATATTCTTTTTTCTTTATCTTTGGCAATTCCAGAGATATTCAGATCACAGTTATCTGTAGTAGAAAAATATATGTTACCCAGGATGGTGGAAAAGTATTTTACATACACAAATCCGCTATTTATCGAAAGAACATATGAACTTCAGGAAAACTTGAAATGGTTCATGAAAGTTCAAAGATATGGTCTATACTATTTTGCCATATTTATGTTATTTTACTTAAAATATATTCATAAAAAAAATCAAAAAATTAGCATAAATAACAACCTTTTTTCATTTAGTATTTTGTTTATCAGTATCATCAATTTCATGAGTTGGGTGCCTGTTATGGGCAGGTTTAGAACACTCTTCTATCTTTTTGCGTTTACGTTCATGATTTCCGTTCTTTCTGAATACAAATCAAAAAAGATCCATCCTACCACGTCGTTAGGCCTCGTGCCCATGTCTTTCGCGGTAATTATCGCCTTAAGAGTCGGTTCCGAAATGACTAATATATGGTTGTTTTTTCCTCTTGCTGTATCCTTTATTGCAGCACCAACCTCTTTATACGAAGTCCTGATTAGTTTATTCTAGAAGAGAAAAGCCGAATCCTTTTAAAGTCTTAGGAAGAATACGTAAAGTAAATATGAAGGCCTTTTGCAAATGATTGGAAACAGGCTAAAAGCTGCTGTTCGACTTGGTCTTTTAAATATGAAGGGCTGGAGAACAAAACGAAAGATTGTAGTTTTTGAATCCGATGATTGGGGAAGCATCAGGATGCCTTCCCGTGATGTCTATCAAAAGTGTCTGGCGGCCGGTTACGGTGTCGACAAGATAAAAATTGAAAAATATGATTCGTTGGAAAGCGAGGACGACCTCATCCGTTTGTTTGAGGTTCTTTCTTCTTTCAAGGACCAAAAAGGAAACCACCCGGTTTTCACTGCCAACTGCCTTGTCGCAAATCCGGATTTTGAAAAAATTAAAAAGCATGATTTTCAAACTTATCAATATGAATTGGTTGCAGAAACCTTCATAAAATATCCAAATCATTCTAGATCTTTTTCCCTTTGGCTGGAAGGACTGAAAGCAGGTGTGTTTTTTCCACAATCCCATGGTCGTGAACATCTTAATGTAAGCCTTTTTATGACTGATTTGCAGGCAGGAAAAACTGATGTCCATTTTGGTTTTCTTCATGGTATGCCGGGCAGTTTATCCTTAAAGAATTACAAAGAAGGGAATCTTTACGTTGAAACTCTTAACTATAATTCTCGACAAGATAAGAGAGATAAATTAAATATTATACTTGAAGGATTAGATCTCTTCGAAAGGTTATTCGGATTCAAATCCTATTCTTTAATCCCTCCTAACTATATTTGGTCACATGATTATGATGAAGCTGTTAAAAAAAAAGGCGTTAAATATTTTCAGGGTCTTTCAAGAATGCTTGAACCCGACCTTAAAGGAGGATTTAATTATTTTAATACGTATCTCGGAAAAAAGAATGAATATGACCAATATTATTTGGTCCGAAACTGTGTGTTTGAACCATCAACAAGTTCTGTTGATGATCCTATTGACCATTGTCTAACTGGAATCGATGTTGCCTTTCGTTGGAAAAAACCAGCCATTATTAATACTCATAGGGTGAACTACATTGGATCAATATTCCAAGAGAATGCTGATCGTTCATTGCAGTTGTTAACGAAACTGTTGAAAAATATTATCAAATATTGGCCGGACGTTGAATTTATGAATTCGGTAAATATTGGTAGATTAATATGCAAATAAATGACTTTTTAGGTGTAAATGAATGATCTATAAAAGAATTATATTTAACAAAAAGCTTCCAATTAAACAGAGGATATTAAAGGCTTTTCTTTATTTCATATTAAGAAGAAAAGCAAGGATAAGTTGGTGGATGCGCTTTAAAAAAGTATTCTTTTTTAATCCAGAATATATAAAGCCCATTGATAAAGCGGCTGAAAAAACACACAAAAGTTACTGGTCATTCTTTTCAAAGGATATCAATCTTCAGACTATTCGTGTTTGTGCTCATATTTCAGGAGCCTCAAATGCAGAAATGGTACCTGAAGAGATTTATGTATCAGACATTGAGCCAAGCTTAAATACAGAAAAAGGGATTGAGTACATAAGCAATAAGAGTTTCTATAATCTTTGGTATCCGGGTTCATTATTTCCTAAGTCATATTTCCATAATATTGCTGGGGAATATTACGATAATTGTCTAAACATTGTCACTTATGAGGATATTTTAAATATAGTGAACGAGCTTAGTTATCCCGTGGTCTTAAAGCCAAATAAGGACTCTTATGGAGGGCAGGATATTTATTTTCTAAAAAATAAATATGAACTCATAGAAAAAATATTAAACAGAAAGAATTATGTTGTTCAGGAAAAATTAGAACAACATCCATTCTTTGCAAAATATAATCCGAATGGCCTAAATACAATACGAGTTTATCTATATAAGTCCGTAAAAAATGAAAAATACAGGGTTATTAATACAGCTCTAAGAATGGGCAAGGGCGGCTCTCTAGACAATGAAACGGCTGGTGGCATAATTTGTTTGATAAAACCGAATGGTCAATTAAATGGATATGCGGTTGACAAATACGGAACGAAGTATGAAAAGCATCCGGATACTGGATATCGGTTTGATGAAATAGTTCCGGAATATAGCAAGTTAACTCAAGAGTCTATTTCGATATCGCAAAAAGTATTCTATAGCAGGATACTAGGACTTGACGCTTATTATGATAGAGAATCAAGATGGCGATTTATCGAAATTAATACTAGAGGCCACACGATCAGATTTTCTCAGTATGGAGGCCAGCCTTTTTTTAAAGAATACTCATCTGAAATATTAGAATATTGCAAAATAAATCATTGGGCACTTCAATAAGTATCTATGAAAATTGCAATCCAACACTCCGATCTGGCCTTTAGCCAGAAGTGGATTGAATATTGCCGGAATAAATCCATTGACTACAAGATAGTTAATTGCTATGCCAATAACATAATTGAACAACTAAAGGATTGCGATGCCTTGATGTGGCATCATCATCATGCTTATGCAAAAGATACTCTGTTTGCAAAACAATTATTGTTTTCCCTTGAGCATGCTGGGAAAAAAGTCTTTCCGGACTTTAGGACAGGGTGGCACTTTGATGATAAGGTCGGCCAGAAATATTTGCTTGAAGCCATCGGCGCCCCTCTTGTGCCCTCATATATTTTCTATTCGAAGAGGGAAGCCCTTGAATGGGCCAATACAACGAAATATCCCAAGGTCTTCAAGCTCAGGACTGGAGCGGGTTCTTATAATGTATTTCTTGTTAAAAGCCAAAGAACCGCAAAACGCATGATCCGGCGTTCTTTTTCCAGGGGATTCAGCCCTTACAACAAGTGGATCAATTTGAAAGATACATACAAAAGTTACAGAAAAGGAAAAAATCCGTTTCTTGATCTGTTGAAAAGCCTCAGACGAGTTGTTTATTCCACACAATTTGCTCGAATCCATGGAAATGAAAAAGGTTATGCGTATTTTCAGGATTTCCTGCCCGATAACACTTACGATATCAGAGTCGTTGTGATAGGGAATAAAGCCTTCGCGATTAAGCGAATAGTCAGAAAAAAAGACTTCAGAGCATCCGGCAGTGGAAACATCCTTCACTCAAAGGACCAGATTGATGAGCGATGTGTCAGCATTGCTTTCGAGGTATCAGCGAAATTAGGCGCACAATGTTTAGCTTATGATTTTATATTTGATTCCAAGCAAAACCCCCTGATAACCGAAATCAACTATGGGTTTGACCGCAGGGGTTACCTTGACTGTCCCGGCTATTGGGATATCAATCTGGAATGGCATGAAAAGCAATTTTATCCGGAAGAATGGATGGTGGAAACGCTCTTTTTCCCGAACAAATGAACCTTCGAACGTCATCCACATTTTATTGCCCGAGGCAGGTCATAAAAGAAATCCTAGGGCTGATTTATCCGGTTTTGAAAATTTGTTTTCCACTCCCGAATGTAAAAACCATCGATGAAACAATAGACAAAATAAAGAAAGACAAGAGTTCAATTGCAAGATATGGGGATGGAGAATTTCTGTTTATTATGGATAAAATTGGATACGATTATCAAAAATATGACGAAATATTAAGCCGAAGACTTAAAGAAATATTGAAATCTGACAATGAAAATATTTTAATCGGATTACCCGTTGGGTATCAATCTCTGGCAAATCTTAACCGGAGAAGCCAATTAACATGGAAAAGTCATATTGTCTGGACATATCCAAGGCTAAGAAAATTCCTTGATATGAAAAAAACTTACTATAATGCGAGCTTCACAAGGCCGTTTATTAATTTTTCAAATAAGACTGTTTCAGAGAGGTATTTTAGAAAAGTAAAAGAATTATGGCAGGACCGGGATATCATTCTTGTAGAAGGAGAAAAAAGCCGTTTAGGTGTCGGGAATGACCTTTTTTCAAACGCCGGAAGCCTTGTCAGAATCCTAGGCCCGGCCCGAAATGCTTTTACTCGCTATCATGAATTATTAAATGAAATTGTTAAGCATGACAAGACAAAACTTGTATTGCTTGCGCTTGGATCAACCGCAACCGTTCTTGCTTTTGATCTGGGTAAAAGGGGTTATCAGGCTCTTGATGTAGGCAACATTGACATTGAATATGAATGGTTTCTGCGAGGAGCAAACAGCAAGGTAAAAATCCCCGGAAAGTACACCAATGAAGCCCCGGGAGGGAGAGAGGTTGAGGATATCCGGGACGAGTTGTATGAAAGCCAGATCATTAAACGAATATTATAAAAAGCAACCTGAATTTGAGCAAAATATTAATAATTACCTCTTCTCTTCAGCTTGGCGGCATTGAACGGGTTTCAAGTAATCTGGCCAATGAGTTTTCAAATGCCGGCCATTCAATACATTACTTTTGTATTTTCAGACATACTCCGTTTTTCGATCTTTCAGAAAACATTGTGCGAATTGAACCCAAATTGAAAAAACCCCAACGCTTTAATATCCTTGATGCACCGATAAGGATCAGAAAGGCTGTAAAAAAAATCAATCCTGACTCAGTTCTTGTTTTTAACAAATTCTATGGAACCCTGACTCTTCTGGGTCTGGTCGGCCTTAACTACCCTGTTTATATTAGTGAAAGAGCCAGTCCCTTTTATCGCTTTCCCCTGATCATCGAATTGTTTAACAATATGGTTTTTTTATTTGTCAATCCATCAGGCGTCATCGCGCAAACCGAATTTGCTGCTCGTTGTCAGCGCCGGTTTTATAAAACAGGAACTCCGATTCGAGTTATAAACAACCCCCTGCGAGAGATAGAAGTTTTTGAGTTACTACGAAAGCCCATTGTTTTAGGAGTTGGTCGACTGGCCGATCACCTGAAAGGATTCGATCTTTTAGTAGAGGCCTGGGCTCATGTCAAAAACAAGTCCTGGAAATTGGTTTTGACAGGCAGCAGGCAGGAGAACACAAAACTTGCTGAATTGGCTGGAAAAATGAACCTTCATGAAAGAATTGAATTTATCGGCCGGGTAAACGATATTGACCGGCTTTATGCAGAGGCCGGAATGATTGTAATTCCTTCTCGCAGTGAAGGTTTCCCCAATGCCATGGTGGAAGCCATGGCGGCCGGATTGCCGGTCATAAGCTTCAATTTCCAAGCCGGCCCGGAAGAGATCCTTGTCAATAACCATAATGGTATTCTTGTTGAAAACGGCAATACGGAAAAATTGGCCGAAAAAATTGATTTGCTGATTGAAAATAAAGAGGAACGTGTTCGACTGGGAAAAAACGCAAAAGAAATTAGAATCCGGCTTGACCGCAATAAAATATGTCGCGAATTCTTAAACTTTATTCTGCCGGAGGGTTCCTTCTTTTAATTATGATTATGTATCAGCCGAAAATCAGCATTATTGTTCCAGCATATAACGTACAGGCATACTTGAAACAGTGCCTGGACAGTTTAATAAACCAGACTTTTTTGGATATGGAAATCATCCTGCTTAATGATGGCTCAACGGACGATACCCCCAAAATATGCGATCGCTATGCGCTAAAAGATCAAAGAATCAGGATTATCCATAAAAAAAACTCCGGCCTTTCCGACACAAGAAATCAAGGGATCGAATATGCAACAGGCAAGTATATTATGTTTGTCGATGCCGATGACTGGATTGAGCGGAACACCTGTGAAATAGCTTATAAAACTGCTGTTGAAACCGATGTCGATGTCTTATTATGGTCTTATATTCGTGAACATAGAAGGAGATCAATAAAAAAAAGAATCGATCTTCGAAAAGGATTATATTCAGGGCCAGAGCTGAAGTATTACCTTCAAAGGCGCATGGTAGGGCTTCTATCCCAAGAACTGAGGTATCCGGAAAATGCGGACGCGATTTCTGTAGTTTGGGCCAAATTATATAAATCGGAAGTCATCAAGCCCCGAAATGTTCGATTTGTCGATACAAAAAAAGTCGGTAGTGCTGAAGATCCACTTTTTAATTTATATGCTTTTGAAAATGCTATGACGGCATTCTATTTTGATTTTCATTTGTATCATTATCGAAGGTTTACTGGCGTTTCTTTCACAAATGCATACAAGCCTTGGCTGTTTGAACGTTGGCAAAAACTCTATAAATATATGGAACTTTTTATAAAAGAAAATAATCTTCCTGAATATTTCTTTGAGGCACTGGATAACCGGAGATGTCTGTCGATCATCGGGCTTGGGCTGACAGAACTGAGTGATTATAATAAAAAGACGGTAGCAAAAAAAATCAAATATTTAGGTGGAGTGTTAAAACACCCCGAATATAAAGCTGCCTATAAAAAAATGAAGCTGAAATATTTGATTATCAGGCCGCAATGGTTTTTATTTTTCTTTTTTTGTAAAAAAAACTTTTCGCTGGGCGTTTATACATTGTTATTTTTTATGAAATATTTAAAGAGAATAATCTAGCCTGAATGAAAAAAGTTCTTTATATCGCGACAAGTGATGTTCATATCAGAACTTTCCATCTGCCATTTCTGAAATGGCTTAAGGAAAACGGTTGCATCATTCATCTTGCAGCTGAAAAGAGGGGGGACGTTGTTTTCGATGATATTGATCAAGTTTTCTACATGCCGTTTCCACGATCCCCGTTAAATCGTGTTTATTTTTCAACCTATAACAAATTGAAGATGATCATTGATCAAGAATGCTATGATCTTGTTCATTGCCATACACCGCTTCCGAGCTTTATTGGAAGACTTGCCGCCAGAAGTTCAAGAAAAAAAGGCACCAAAGTCCTTTATACGGTGCATGGATTTCATTTTTTCAAAGGAGCGCCATTAAAGAACTGGTTAATTTATTATCCGGCTGAGTGGTTCATGTCTTTTTTTACTGACGCAATAATCACAATGAACAGTGAGGATTTTAGTTACATAAATGAAAAAATGCCCCATAAAAAAACTTACATTATCCCGGGAATGGGGGTAGATCCGAAAAAATTCCACCCTTTCACTGAAGAAGAAAAGATTGCGTGCAGAAAAAAACTTGGCTTTGACCCAAAAAGCGTGATTCTTCTATATGTGGCTGAATTTATTCCCAGGAAAAATCATGAGTTGATAATTCCGGCCATCAAGAAGACAATAACAAAAAACCCAAATGTGAAAGTCATATTTGCCGGAAAAGGGCCACTTATTGAGAAAATCAAAAAGCTTGCTGTAAATGTGGGGCTTGATAAGGATATAGAATTTCTTGGTTTTAGGGATGATATCCCGGAACTTACGGGCATTTCCGACATTGGAATATCAGCAAGCCGGCATGAAGGCCTTCCTATCAGCTTGCTTCAGGAAATGTTTTGTGGCTTGCCGGTAGTTGCCCCAATAGAAAGGGGGCATAATGAACTTATTGCTGATAAGGAAAATGGATTCCTCTATCCGCAGAATGACCATATTAGTCTGGCAATCGCTTTGCAAAAACTGATAGATGATCCCGAACTCCGTGTTCAAATGGGAAAAAAGTCATTGAAAAGAGCCCGTCTTTTTAGTATTGAAAATTCGCTGAAAGCTATGGCGGAGATCTATGAAATCTATTTGTCATAAATCCATGACGCCAAAAAGAAAAATTCTTTTAAGCCTAAAAAATCTATTTGGATTTAAAACTCAAAAAAAGATCGTCGTTTTTTCGACTGACGATTACGGCAATGTGCGGATTGCCGATAGAAACGCAAGGGAAAACATGAGAAAGGCCGGATTGAACGTTGAGGCGACGCGATTTGACCTGTACGATTCTCTTGAAAAACGCGACGATTTGGCCGCGCTTTATGAAACACTAACCTCCGTAAAGGATAAAAACGGCAATCATGCCGTTTTTACAGCTATGACAAGCGTCGCCAATCCTGATTATGAAAGAATCAAAGCCGATCATTTTCAACAATATCATTATGAATTGATTCCCGAAACATTCGCCAAACTCCCCGGGTATGAGGGCACATGGGACCTATGGAAAGAAGGAATTGAAAAAAGGCTGATCCGGCCCCAGTTTCACGGTAGGGAACATCTGAACCTGAAATTTTTCATGAGATCTCTGCAAACCGGAAATCATCAGGCCATGACGGCCTTCAACAACCGGTCATTCGGCGCAATAACGGATAGGATATTTCCGGGAATTGGATATACCGAGGCCTTTTCTTTCAATGAGTTCAGGGAGAATGACGCCTTCAAAGACATCATCGTTGACGGCTTGAATGCTTTCGAAAAAGTGTTTGGGTTCAGGGCCAGGCATTTTGCCGCGCCCGGAGCAAGAGAGCATCGAACATTGGAGCCGACAATGAAAGAATGCGGCATCAAGTATATCGACAATGATTTTTTGAAAGCGGAGCATCAGGGTAACGGAAAAATCAAAAGATCCGTCAATTATACCGGAAAGACGAACAAGCAGGGCCAAATCTACATTGTGCGGAATTGCCTTTTTGAGCCGGTTCAGTTGCCTAATGTCCCTGAAATAGACTGGGTTTCCTATGCTCTTTCTCAAATTGAAATAGCTTTTAAGTGGAACAAACCGGCAAACATCAGCGGACACCGGGTCAACTATATCGGGAATATAGAACCGGCTGTGAGAGAAAAGGGTCTGGCCGCCTTGAAAAGGCTTTTAAAGGAAATCGTAAGAAAATGGCCCGATATTGAGTTCATGACGACGGTCGAGCTGGGGGAGTTGATCGAATCTTCCAAAAGCGGTAAAAAGCATTCACTCCGGGATTCATGAGTTTTTCGTCTTCAATAAGGGAAAACGGTTTTTGGTTACAAGATCGCTTACAAGGCGACTCAATAAGAAAACACCTTATTGATATCTCATGCATTTTGGAAAGGCCCGGCAGCCCGGAAACAAAAGAGAATGTCAACCGGGCAATGACAAATCTTTTAAGGCATGTGACAACCACCACTCCGTATTATAAAAAGTATATAAACCGATCCTTGAAAGAATATCCCGTTATCGACAAAACAATAATCCGGGAATCCGGGGATGCGTTTCTTTCTGAAAAATACTCCCGTCATCAGCGAATTCCGAATGTGACGAGCGGATCGACAGGCACGCCGTTTCAAACATACCAGAATATCAACAAAAAGCTGAGAAATTCCGCCGATACAATCTACTTTGCCGGTCTGGCCGGCTATGAGATCGGCCAGCGTCTGATATATCTCAAGATCTGGGCTGCCGAGAAAATGCGCAGAAAGGCGGCCTACTGGCTTCAAAACATCGTGCCGGTTGATGTGATTCGTCTCGACGACTGTGCCATTGAAGCTCTGATTCGGAGAATGGAAGGTGACCGGTCGGTTTTTGGAATTTTAGGCTATGCCTCGGCTTTGGAATTGATATGCCGATTTCTCGACAGCAGGCAATCCGGGCCGGTAAAAGCCGATGTCAGATCCATTATTGCCATGTCGGAGTCTCTGAATGATTATACTAAAGCCACGATGGAAAAGTATTTCGGTGTTCCCGTGGTTTCGCGTTACTCAAATCTGGAAAACGGGATCATCGCCCAGCAGGAAAGGAGCGGATCGGGTAGTTTTTTGATCAACACGGCAAGTTATCATGTGGAAATCCTGAAAATCGATTCGGATGATCCGGCCTCCGACGACGAGCCGGGGAGGATTGTGGTCACCGACCTTTTCAACTATGCCATGCCCATGATCCGGTACGATACCGGAGATATCGGCGTCATGGAAAAACAGTCCACAAACTCCGACTGGAAATACCTCTCGAAAGTCGAAGGACGGAAACTGGATTTGCTGTACGATACCAGGGGGAGGCTTGTTTCGTCCTATATTGCCTATAAAAATATGTGGAAATATCTGGACATCAAGCAATACCAGCTGATCCAGGAGGGAGAAAAAGAATACACTTTTAAAATCAATGCCGAAAAGTCTTTCAATAGGGGCGATCAATTGATTAAAGAATTCAAGCACATTCTCGGCTTCGATGCCGATTTTAAAATTGAATACGTCGACGAGATCCCGCTTCTTGCTTCGGGAAAAAGGAAAAAGACCGTAAACAAATACAAACCCGGAAGCCGGCAAGAAGCCGGCGAAAAGATACAATAAGCACTATCGTGAAGCGCTTGATGGATTTAACGGCGGCATTCCTGGGTTTGCTTTTTCTTCTTCCCGTTCTGATGATCCTTGTCTTGGTGGTTGCCTGGAAGCTCGGCCGCCCGGTGTTTTTCACTCAACTCCGGCCCGGACTCCATGGACGGCCGTTCAGGATGATCAAGTTTCGCACAATGACCGATGCCTGCGATAAAGACGGACGTCTCCTGCCCAACGAGAAGCGCAGAACAAAAATTGGGGATTTTTTGCGCTCATTCAGTCTTGACGAAATCCCCGAGTTGTTCAATGTCCTTAAGGGCGACATGAGCCTCGTTGGACCGCGCCCGCTCCTGATGGAATACCTGCCGTTGTATAATGATGAACAAAGACGTCGCCACGAGGACCGCCCGGGAATCACGGGCTGGGCTCAGGTCAACGGACGCAATGCCGTGACCTGGGAACAGAGATTCGAGCATGATTTATGGTATGTCAAAAACCGGTCTTTTTGGCTGGATTTGAAGATCCTGGGAATGACGATAGCCAAGGTCGTCAAGCGTGAAGGCATCAACACTCATGGGGGAAGCTTCATAGAGCCTTTTAGCAATATTAAGTTGTGACTATGAATATTTCCATCTGTTTAATGTTGATCGAAAATCTTAACTCAAGGGATGCATCATGAGTGTACATTTCATAAGAAAAATCAAACTTATTTTGATAATCTTAAGAAAAGTTAAGAATTATTGGCTCCTATTAAAGCTTCACATGACGAAAAACGATTTGAAAATGTATAGAATAGACTTGCGAAACGGCATTAAAGTGTGGATTCGCGCGCATGCAAACGACAAGTCAACTATAAATGAAGTTTTGCTAAAAAATGTGTATCGTCGATATTTCTCGCCAACTAATAAATCAGTTGTCATTGATATTGGAGCTAACATAGGTTTATATCATTGCCAGAAAACCCCAGGCTTTTAAGCCTGGGGATGAATGGCACCCGGAACGAAGCCAGCGAAGCTGG
>JAWSUF010000020.1 GCA_033549365.1 Acidobacteriota bacterium | reverse complement strand
CTTGTACTCCTCCCACAAAAGAAACAACGTGAGTCCTTTTTTCCGCAGCTCCATGTGCGTTTCCGACCAGTCGGGAAGAGGCCGAACCGTATCCGGCCGGGGTCCGGCCGGAAACAGCCGCCGTTCGATGGTCGTTTCGTCCCATTCCTCCGGCCAGGGCCAGGTCAAACCGGCCGCCGCCGCCCGTTTCACGTACTCGTTGACCGTGCTCTTGGCAATACCCAGGCTGCGCCCGATCCGGCGAGCCGAAAGTCCCAAGGCGTTCATCCGAAGCGTTTCTTTAATTTTCCTCATCGACAGTCTCTCCGCGGGCATTCGTGTCTCCTTCTCCCGATAAGATGAAGGGACACTTTACCCTGAAAAGCTCGTCGCCGCTCGCTTTTTTCATGACCTTCCCTCGTTCCGAGCGATTCCGGCCACCCATTCCGATTCCGACCGAAAAGTGGCCGGCTTCAACTCGGAATGGCCGGCCGCCTTCGCTCGGAACGGGTGGCCGGCTTCCGTCGGAATGACTGGCCGGAATCGCTCGGAATACGCAATGCGCTGGTCCGGTTTAATCATAGCTCACTATAATATTCCATTCCACAACCCGCCTCAACACCTCATCCCTCTCCAGCTCCCGCCTCCCAACAACCATCCTCAGCGCTCCGAAGGCCCGGCTGACGGCGATGTTCATCCGCGATCTTCCACTCGTCCCGGCCGAAGTCCTGGCCCTCATTAAATCCTCTCCGCCGCAGCCTGTCGAGGGCGAATCTCGCGACGGGCCGGACGGCGATCCCCCGCCCCTCGAGTTCGGCGGCCAGCTCGAAGCCCAGCGCCTCCGTGTACGTCAGCAGGAGGACGCTGCGCCCCGCGCCGGCTTCGCGGAGGGCGAGTTCCCGGGCCAGGAGCGTCTTGCCCGTGCCCGCCCCGCCGCGGACGAGGACGACGTCGTTGTCGAGGACGCAGGCCAGCGTCTCGAACTGGTTCCCGTCGAGGCGGACGCGCCGGGCCGCGCGGTCCCTGACGGCGCAGGACAGGCTCATGAGCTGATGGCTCAAACGGCTAGCTGAAGAGATTGAATTGAGCCAGTCATTGCGAACGAATCTTGACACGATCCGTTTTGAACCGGAATCAGTAGCCGACTTGATAGGGCTATCCATTCTTGGAGAGCCCTCCTATTGACGGATCTGTTTAAGTCGAACAAGAAGCAATAAAATCAAGCCTAGGGCAGCTTCCTCTTTATTGGCAGCCTGCCAATCACCTCGAACTCAAGTGTGCCGTCCAATCCAGCTTCAAAGCTGGTCCTGATAAGAATAGTCTTAGCTTCACTGATGCATTTCGGATCAAGACGACCTTGACCACCCAGCTGTTCAGAGAAATCCCATGTTGCTCCGACCCCCTCACCTCCAGAATCCGCATTGAGCACGATCACAGACGAAGAGGCCCTGTCTTCCTCTTCGATATTTTCTTTCATCGAGGGCCATAATTTGGTAATTCTGACTTTCAGCGGGCCATAGATGACTTTATCAGATACATTTCGAAGTTGCACCTCAAAGGCACTGGTGTTCTTGGAATCCTCTAATTTGCCGGCTGTGGCAATCAGTTGGACGAATTCCGTGACTAAAACCTCTCTGGTTTCCGGCGGGGGAGAAGGACGATTGGGCATCACTTCAACACGTGCGGAATAAATTTGTTGGAGTTTGGCTCTTCGGTCTGCCCAAAAAGCATGAAAAGATCCTGAAATATCCGATGTCAGTCCTGTGTAATGACCTGACCATACAGAACGACCACGATTAAAATTAACCATGATTCTGGCGGAATCGAGACTCTTGTTGGCTTCACGCCAAGCCTTTTCAATTGCCAGAACTTCTTCGTATCTACGTTGCTCTGTTCGGGACATCTTCTTTAGATCATCATTCGTCGGAAGGGTATCTTCAAACTCAGGACTGATGTTCCAAATATTCATAGTGGGGGGAATCTGAGAATCCGGACATGAAGGAGCTGAGGAGACGGCCAAATTGGGCAAGAAATTCAATCCTCCATCAAGAGAGGTGGTGAAATAATATTTCCAGCATTGACGAGCGGGATCTTCCCTTCGATCGTACCACGCGATTCCAATCACTCCATCCTTATTCACATGAACAACAGGAGTCATACGAAAGTCGACTGGCCCAGTCTCAGCTTTCTTATTGTCATTTATTCTTAACGGCTCTGACCATGTGTGTCCCTTATCTGTGGACATCATAAACCATATATTTGACTCCCCTGTCTTTGTATCGTCCCATACAATATAGATTCGATCACGGAAACGGCTTTGTGGCGATGTATCAGCGGTAATAATGGGAAGAGTGAATGCACTACCAAAATCTCTCCTGAGATGCCTAAAAGATGACGAACCAATTCGCGTGATTAATTTCGGCTTGTCAAATGTCTTGGCTCCATCTGTTGATCTAATTAAATACAATGGTTGCTCATCATTTTTGGGGTCAGCAAGCGGCCAGAAGTATTGATAGTATGTCACTAAAACAGTGCCGTCTGATAAAACTATGGGTTCAGTCGTTACAAGTTTGCCGCCATGATCGACTTCCAAAAGAATAGGTTCACTGAATGTCTTCGCACAATCGTCGGAGTAATTAAGAAAAATGTGATATCGTTCTTTGACAATCGTATCAGAAACTTCATTCCATGCAATATAAATCCGTCCTCGGTTTGGCCCCTCACTCAGGTCCACCGCCATACGTGGGTGATCGGGCTGAAGCGGACACATAATTTCTGTCGGGCCTCTCCAGCTCCGTCCTTCGTCAGTTGTAACCCACACTTTGATAACCCCTTCCTGCCTCTGGCCGGACCCGATTGACGTTTCCGAATCCCTGCTTGTTCCTCTACCAATGTATGAGTACATGACATACATCTCGCCTTTGGGCCCAGCGACAACCATTGGATCAAAATCTCCCGGCCCGGCATTCTGAAGAACGACTTCTCGCCATGTTTGTCCACCATTGCGAGAAATCATCACTGCGCATGCCCGTCCCGTCATGCCCGGACTCTCCACTGAAGAAGCTGTCTGCGCAACTCCAACGAGAAAATCCGGGGATGTGAGACTGGCGGCAATCCAGCACTCATTCCTGGATCCGGTTATGACATTGGCCGACGCCCGAATATTGGGTCCAACGACTACCGTGGGATTTTCAATGGATTTTTGAGTCGCTTCGGTTTTATTGACACCCCCAATTATGAGACATAAAACGAAAATAAAGGCGATTGTGACAATCTGCCAAATCTTTGATAAAAACCCTGAACCTTTTCTTCCTCTGGATGATAATTGAAAAGGAATACAGCCAGCATATTTTTCCATGTTTCCCTCCTTAGAAAAATCTTTATTGGCATACTATGTTTCAAATAAAAACCCCGCTTATTTCTACCATGGAAGTTTTCATTAAATTGATCTTCATGTGTCGGCCAATCATGTCAATCTTAAAAGTTCGGCAAAATAAATCATCGGCTTTATCTATTTGTTCAATGGTGCAAAGAATAGATTATCTTTAAGATGTACAAGCGAAATGGGGTCGATTCTATCTAATATATTGTAAACCGGCTTATTTGATGGAGCCATGCGTTGGACTTCCTCGAATACAGGCGGCGTTGCCAAAATGATATCAACCCTATTAAGAATTGAGAACAATGTATTTTTATCCGAAAAAACACAACTGGTTAAATCAATAGGATACCCAATTTCTGCCCGTATGACATCTGGAAGAAAAATCATAGAGTCATAATCTCGACATATGAAACCAAAACTGTTGTTTTTACAAGACTTTTCCAGAGATTGCCTGGTACTGGGCGACATATTTGTAACTAACATGTATACCGAAATGGGACGGACTCCAATAGCCCTATAAACTTCATTCAGATGGAAACCGGTTGTGACGATAGCCAACAATGTCCCAATTGACTGATTTTGTCTGTCAAGGAAAGCCTCTAATTCTTCAAGATCAACAGGGTGAACATCGATTTGGAGATAATTTTTTAGTTGATCGGATATATCAATAGTCTGGGACTTATTGCATTCAGTGAAAATGATATAATCTTTGCTCTGGCTCGAAGATATTTCTCTCAAGCACTGGGAAAATAGGCCGTCCACATCGTTTATGGTCATCCCTTTTTTTAATAGCTGCCTCATTAGTCTAAGGAGCGATTCTTTGGGATCTGGATCTAAGATGTCTTTCACGGAGAGATCAGGCCTCTTATTCAAATTGGTAATAATAGAACCGACTCCACGCTTCATCGATATAAGTCCTTCCAACTCAAGATCTTTATAGGCCTTTCGAACCGTGTTGAGATTGATTTGAAGTTCTTTTGCCAAATCTTTTATAGCTGGAAGTTGTTGGTTGTTAATAATTTTTCCTGTTGATAAATAGTATTTAATGAGATCTTTGAGCTGAAGATACAAAGGAATTTTACTTTTTTTATCAATTAACCATTTGATCATAATTTCCACCTATTGATACATAAATATATATATATAGTACAATTGCAAACCCGGCATAAATATATATGAAAAAATAATTAAGGTCAACTAAAAAAAATACTTGACAATTCCATAATTCTATATGAATATATTTTAGATGATATGCAAAATATCTGGGAGGTAAAGAAAATGAGGTCAAACGGATTTTTTAGAGTTCTTTCATTCTTCACTTTTCTAGTTCTTGTGTCTTTCTCTTTTCTTGTTGCTCAAGTCATTACAGCCGACATTGCGGGTACAATCACTGATAAAGAGGGTGCACCATTGCCGGGAGTGACTGTTACCCTTCAGAATGTTGATACTGGTTTTTCCCGAAGCGTCCAATCCGGAACAGATGGAAGATATTCTTTCAGGAGTATCCCAACGCAGGGTCGTTACACAATTCAAGCCGAACTGCCTGGATTCAACACTCATCTTCTTACCGGGCTGACTTTTCGACCCAACGAAGCTTACACCACCAATATTGTGATGGACGTCAGCGAAATTGCTGAAACAATCACCGTTGAAGCTGAAATTCCAATTGTTGATACAAAACGCGCAACCGTTCAACAAGCCATCACGGAAGAGCTGATCGAAACTCTTCCTGTCTTAGGCAGAAACTATATCCAATTGACTCACTTGGCGCCGGGTGTTACCGGTTCCGATTATTGGCCTACCACTTCCGGTCAACATTATTGGGCAATGAATTATATTGTCGATGGCGGTAGTAATTTTTCGAAGTGGAGAAGCGCCGCCCGTACTTTTTATTCCGGCTACAGTATGGAGACCATCAAAGAAATCCAGCTCATGACCAACCAATTCTCAGTGGAGTTTGGCGAAGGCATGAGCGCTATTAATAGTGCTGTAACCAAATCGGGGACAAATGTTGTTGGAGGTTCGATCTATTTATATGAACGTCCCGGGAAATGGGATTCGGTGGATTTCCTGACAAAAACAAAGGCGCCCTTCGATCAACAGCAGATAGGTTTCACTCTTGGTGGCCCTCTTAAAAAAGACCGAACACATTTCTTCCTAAGTTACGAATACCGTCGCCAGCGGAGTTTTAACACGGTGACTGCTCCTCAGTTTTTCGGGCAAACCGTCCCAAACGACCAAGACCAACACATGGCATTTTTAAAAATTGACCATCAGTTGTCACAAAAAGATTATCTCTCCCTGAGATACAGCAATGATATTTTTGACTGGAGGAATGAATATGGAGGGCTGAATATCCCCGGGGAAGGCGACACCTATGTCACTTATGTCCATACAGGAAACGTGGGTTGGGTTAAGACCATATCGGAGAACTCCGTTAACGAACTTCGTTTTCAAGTTGCCAGCTATTATGATCTTCGTAAAGCCCTTACCAGCTTTCCGGGGCAACCCTCTGAGCAGAGAACGGCATGGGCCACGACAGGAGGCTCTTCTTTTTACGGAGACGGATTTGGCGTTACACCGGAATTGACTTGGGAGCTTTTTGAGAAATATACATTTGCTAGGAAAAATCATTTCTTCAAGTTCGGAGGATTCTTCAAATATATTTCCGCAGAACAGATTATGAATCCTTATCCTTACGGACTCTATTACTTCGCCGGCTCACCTGACCAATACCCAAACCCGTTTCTATATATTCAGGGGTTTGCTCTCGATCCCAGTCTTAACACGGTCAACTCCAAGGACTTTGTCGGGGCCCTATTTTTTGAAGATGAGTGGTCTGTCAATAATAACCTTGCTTTGACACTCGGATTAAGGTGGGATATCGAGAAAATTTGGAATGTCAAGGGATACAATGCTCCAGTTGATTGGAAAAAAATCCAGCCCAGGATGGGTGCCGCATTTGATATATTTGGGAATGGGAAATCCGTATTGAGGGCCGGGTTCGGCACTTTTTCCCAGCAGCATCTTAGTTACCATTTCACTCGAGGCGCATTTTTCGGTCCTGAAGGCCTTGTATACCTGACACTTTCACCGACAGATCAATTGTTCCCCACATACCCGAACAGCCTTCCGAGCTTTCCTCCCGGAGCCACACTTCCTCCTAGAGATATTTGGGAGATTGATGAAAATTTGAAAAACCCATACAGCGTCCAGGCGACAATTGGATACCAACAGGAAATACTTCCGAGATTGAGCGTAGGCATTGATGCTGTCTACATGACAGTCATAGATGGGTTCAGTGTCCTGGATATCAATGCCCCTGAATCAACCACCGAGGCTAGAACAAGAACAGAAGCAGATGCCACAAGACCGACAACACCTGTGCCCAATGGATTCCGGACTATTCAGCGATTGGGGAATGAGAGTCGCAGCTGGTATAGTGCTTTAAACTTTAAATTGGAAAGACGGGACATCAATTACTCATTTCTTCTGACCTACACATATTCCAAAACATCGGACATGTTGAATCCCTGGAGTCTGCCTCAGGACAGCCGGAATATCGAGGATGATAAAGGTCCCGGAGCCCAGCATCGACCCCATCTCCTTAAACTGGCATTTTTTGTTAGATCTCCTTCCAAAAACATAATTCTTAAAGATTGGCAGTTCTCCGGAATTGCCCAAGCGTACTCAGGCATTCCGTACACAGAAACCTACGGTATCGATCTATATGGAACGGGACTTACGAATGCCAGGCCTTACGGCAGGAATAATCTTCGCGGCGAACCATACTACAACCTTGACCTTAGCATTAGCCGCAAGTTGAAGATTACGCAAGTCAATGCTGAAATCAAGCTCGACGTTTTCAATGTGTTTAACATTGAAAACTATACGTCTTACTACGGAGCGAGAACGGCAGGAGTAAGATTCATGCAACCCGCCGCCACCGCACCTGCTAGAAGATTCCAAATCGGCTTCGTTCTTCGATTCTGAACTTATTTTTGGAAAGCCCCCTCTTTTCAGAAAGAGGGGGCTTTCTTTTTTGGGATTCCTGCTAAGGAGAAGAGAAGAAATGTCAAAAAAAATTTTCCCCCTTATTCTTGTCTTTGTGTCAGTTCTTTCGCTCTCAATTCATGCCGTTTCAGCTGAAATTCCCATTGAGAATTGGCTTACAACGGGAATAAAAATATCCCCACCCCCTTTAGACAAAAATGAATTCAGTCTTGCAGAACATCTCTTCATCAATTTGGATACACTTTGGGCTGAAGAAGGCATGGATTTCGCTTGGAGTCCAAAAGAGATAACTTCTTTTCAAAAGACACGGGCTCCAAAAGGCAATCTGGATTTAAAAAAGAGCGAGGGCTGTTGGCTCATTCTTGCTGTCACTTATATTGATGTGCCTCGTTGGCAAAAATCGACACTCGTCATTAATGGGGTATCTCCGTTTAGGGTTTTTTTTGATGGTGAATTCGTAGGTGGAGAAAAGCGAATCAATCTCACATTAACCCGCGGTCTTCATCGTCTGGTTGTCGTTTATCGGAAGGATATTCCGGTTTCCGATTTCAAAATCGGTCTAGAAATTGATAACGCCTTTTTATCGACACCTCCAATATTTTCGACGGATCCAACACACCCTCTTTCTCTTATTGAAGCCTTAACTCTTCCTCAGCTTCGAGATGTGAAGCTTTCGTGGGACGGATCTTTGGCAGCCGTATTGGATTCAAACGGGAATTTAGAAATACGCAATGTCCCAGGTGGCAGTATATTCAGATCGTTAGCGCTCCCTGGAAAACCAATTTCGTTCGCTTGGGCAACAACGAATGCGCAATTGGCCGTATCCGTATCAACGGAACAAGATCTCTTCGACTTATGGATTGTTGACCTCGAGAATGAAAAGACATTCAAATCACTCTCAGGAATTAAGGGGCTTTCCCAAATCACTTGGATGCCGGGCAACCGGTTTTTGACTTATGTCACCTCCGAACCCTCCAAAAACGATAAGCCCTATGATTTGGTTGACAATTTCTTTGACCGCTGGAAAGGTTGGAAATCCCGAGTGTCTCTATGGATGGCCTCGATAGAAACCGGAACAAGACATATGATCAGTGGAGGCCTCAATCCGTATGGTTGGTGCAAGGATGCGGTTGTCTCACCGGATGGAAATAAAGTCGTTTTTATCCGTGAGACACCCATTGCCAGTTATCCCTATAGTAAGCAGGAAATGCATCTTGTCGATTTATTAAACAAGGAACTTAAGATCGTTTCAACTATCAACACTGCAATGGTTCAACAATTGACATGGAGCCCTGATTCTCGATATCTGGCCGCGGTAGCTCCATATTATGAGATTCCAAGAACGGCAAGTGACAACATCCACAGCAGATGGCACCAGGGTATTAAAGTCTGGGATATCCATACGGCCAATGATCGATATATTCTAAAGCCCGAGTTCACGCCGTCCGTTAATTCTCTTTGGTGGAATCGAAAAGATAATTGTCTATATTTCATTGCCCTTGATCGGACTGTTCATCGACTGTACAAATTCTCGGAAAATCTAGATGGTTTTTCTGAGATATCCCTCCCATTTGTTAATATTCAAGCAATTTTTGGGGCATTTGACAGCCACAATGTCCTGCTCAAGGTGGGCGAATTATCACGACCTTCCCGGCTTGTTTCTTATCATCTCGGGACTGGTGAAATTTCAGAATACTGGGACAAAGGCAGGACATTTCTCAAGAATGTAACACTGGCAAGACATGAATTCTTCTCATTTGAGAACAGGACCGGAACCAAGCTTGATGGGTGGATCTATCTGCCCCCTGGTTTCGATAGCCAAAAAAAATATCCGACAATCATTTCCTATTACGGGGGCGTTGTCCCTCAAAGCCAGAGTATGGAAGGCGGCCAGTTTGGCGTAATCAACCATTGGTTGGCCGCAAATGGGTATGTTGTTTTTACGCTCACTCCGAGAGGGACTTGGGGATACGGTCAGGAATTTGCAGACGCTCATCTTGACGAGTGGGGGACGGTATCGGGACCTGATATTATCGATGGCGTCCAGGCCTTAATGGCGGCCAAGCCTTATATTGATTCCGCCAGAATCGGAGGTTTTGGACACAGCTATGGCGGATTCGAGGGTCTCTCCTTAGCCACCCAAACCGATTTATTCTCAACAATCATTGCCACGGGCGTTATCAGCAACACATTGAATTACTCTTTTATTGTTCTGGGACAACCCAACTACGGGGAAATCGTACTTCCCGGTGTGTATCCGTGGAATCGGAAAGATGTTTATGTGGATCGTTCCCCGGTTTTCAATGCCGACAAAGTGACAACCCCCATTCTTCTTATGCAGGGAACGGACGATCCCTGGTGTCAACTGACCGAATCCGATCAGATGTATTCGGCATTGAAAGTCCAGGGTAAAGATGTCGTCCAGATTCGTTGGCTGGGTGAAGGACATGGTCTGTCCTCATTCTCCAACAGGATGCTTAACGAAAAAATCAGGTTAGAATGGTTCGATAAGTACCTACGAGGAGAACCTGAAAGCTGGGAGGAAAGACTCAAATAGCTTTCGAGTCATTGCTTACCTGATTGCTTTCCTAATGTTTTTTTGAGGAGGGATTCGATGTTCAATTCCTGCCGGCACAAAGGATTCTTGATCGCCACATTGCTCATTCTTGTTTCAGTTGTTGTCGTTTTAGCATCGGGTGATAAAAATGTTCCGGTCATTGAAGGATCGTATGACTATGTTGCCAACTATGAAATAGGCAAAAAGGCCGGGACACAAACCCAAGGACACAAATTCATAGTCACCTCCAACGAAGGAATTCATTATCTTCACTGGGGAAAGCTTAAAGTTGAAGCCAAAAGAGTCGCCAATGGCTTGATTTATGAATGGAAATTAGATGAAGCTCAAGGACAAGGAATCTACATGTTCCATGACGATTGCCGAAATGTCTTTGGGACTTTCCATATCACGGATAAAGAAGGTTTCCACAGCGGAACAACTGTCGGGAAAAAATCCAAATAGCCCCAATTCATCGATCGTTTTTAATGGACTCGAGAAGCCTCTTGACTTTTTCTTGTGTTGGGTCTATGGATAGGGAAATTTCCAACGCTTTAATTGCTTCCTTAAGGTTGCCGGTTCTAGAGTAACAATCCCCCAACAAAGCCAACACGACAGAATTCTGTCCAAACCTATTTAAATACTCACGATAAAGAGCGATGGCTTTATCAAAGTGTCCGAGGACGTGATGGGCTCTGGCAACAAGATCCAATACATCCTGAACATTTTCCTGCATAAATGGCGACAGGACCTCAAGAACCTCGGAATATTTTTTTTGGTTCATCAAGAGCCGCCCATAAGGAAGAGCATTGATCAAGGATGAAGAATCTTTTATATATGCCTGTTGCAGGAGAGGCTCGGCTTCTTTTAGTTCTCCTTGCGCCAAGTATTGATTTCCAAGCAGAGCCGCATAAATGGCATTATCAAAAGGAGGAAATGATGTTGAATAAATGGTCGGCCTGGGAACATTTCGAAATGAAACCTGAAACTCTTTCTTTTTTGAACAGATCTCATTTCCATCTTTGTCATACAATGTGACTCCCAATAAATAATGGCCTGGAAAAAGCTGCTCTCTCGGAATTTTTTCAACAATTCCATATTCATGGTCGACATCGATATATTCTTTTCTTTTTTTCTCAACTTCCACATTCTCTCTTAACAAAGTCCATTGGTATGAGTGAACAATTTCAGGGTCTTCTTTGGAATTATTGATCTGAAAAAAGAAAAATATTTCCTGCTGAGGAGAAAAAACAGGTTGAGCCGAGATAAATAATTGCATGTTGCCTATTTGAAATGCCCGGCTTTCGTTCACAGGAGTGTCCATATTGACATTGTGACATAAAATCAAATCACTCAGTCTTCCCATAGAAGTCCAAGGTATTTCCAGCTCTCTTTCCAGCGATGTGAATCCTTTGGTGATCTCATTTCGGAGGATGAGTGAAAAATGATATCTGCCCTCAATTAAGGGAAACATATCTTGATAGCTGATCCTGGTCCTCTCGTCAGAATTAGGCAGATTTTCTCCGGGCATGAGAGGGACAGAGCTTTCATATTGATAAATACTACGTCCATCCTGGTTCGTAATATTTCCGTTGATAATCAATTCCGGTGAAATCGAATTATCCTGATCAGATGGCTCATGATAATCCAATTCCACGGCATAATGAACAAAATAAAAACCGACGGGTGACCGAAATACCCGCACTAAGGAATCATTATGAAAATAGTTCGCGGAATATTCGACATCAATGATGTCTTTATAAACAAGAAACTTTTCTGCATACTCATCGTTAACCCTGTTTAATGGAAGGCTGTTGATATTGGCTAAAAGACTATCGGATGCCAATGGAGATGATTCCATATCAAGTGTTTGGCCGGGTATTAATGAAGTCGAAATCCTGGCTAGACTTGGGGCAACCCTTAGGAGTGTCTGAAAGGCCGAACGCGAATCCGTTCCCAAAAAGCTTCCGGATGAAAGCAAAGCTTGAGGGCCATCAAGTGTGGGGCTATAGATTTTAAATTCACCCACATGATGTGCCTTGAAAAAGATTATTGAAAATGCATCGGGAAGCCCTGTCTCATTCATGCCTTGATAGAACCAAACTATGGTGGGACGGATCGATGAGTACGCCTCAAATGATTGAACGTCATGGGGCGGGCCTAAAAGGATAAAGATTTTCCCTCGATCGGTTTTACATCCAGGCAGAGAGCTTCCATAACCGAACTGCTTATTGGCGTGAATGACGCGCCTGTAATGTTCCTCCTTGTATTCATTCTTCTCCGTATGAGGAGAAGGATCTCTATGTTTCCAGAACGATTTGATAAACAGCATTTTATCTTGATCAGTCTTAAGTTGAAGAAATGTCTTTTTCTCTCTAGGAGTGATAATATGAACGACTTCTTCCTCAAGCCATTTCTCATAATCAACGATACCCGGTGCAATGCTTTCCTGATGGGGAAAACAAAGGCCTGTGAATATGAATAATACGGCTAAAAAGCGAATCAAATGAAAGGGATGTGTAATAGGAGAGAAACCGAAAGATAGTTTGACTCGATAATGTTGCATGTCTTTTTCCTTGGCAGTCAAATTCAAAATCACAACATTTATTAGACTTAGGCCAATTCGTTTATTAATCTTACGCGCTATTAAACCAAATTCAATTTAGATGTCGCGAAAAGAAATGCGCAATCCGACGATAGTAGTCCTCGCGCGATTGGGGCTGACGCATTCCATGGGGTTCATTGGGGTAGAAATACCAGTCAAAGGATTTTCGGTATTTAAGAAGTTCATTGACCAACGCCGCAGAGTCGAGATGCATGACATCTTGAACTCCGCTCAATAAAAGGAAAGGCCGTTTGAGATCTTTTGCATATGTAAGGGGTGAAGCCCTTAAAGTCCCTTCCGGATTGACCCATGGAAATCCGAGATGCTCTTCATTATATCCAGGTGCCAAGTAATAAAATCTCTCCCAGTCCGTGACAGGGGCCCCTGCGACCCCAGCTGCAAATACTTCCGGCGCGCGGAACATGGCGCTGCACACCATGAAACCACCGTAACTATGTCCCCAGATTCCAATCCGGGTCAGGTCAACATAACCCAGTGACTGAAGATACTCAACTCCACTGAGGACATCGTCAAGATCTATGTCACCGAGCCGATCAAAGACATCTACCCGGAATTTTGCACCGTATCCTGCACTGCCCCGAAAATCCACGTCCAAAACGATATAACCTTCTTGTGCAAGATAATGATTGAAGGCCAGGCGGTCAAGCCCTTGCCAGCCAAAAAACACGCTTTGATTATATCCAGCACCATGGACATAAATCACCGCCGGGTGTTTTTTCGATCGATCAATTTTTTCGGGGACATGGAGCCTTGCTTTGATCACCGTACCATCACTTCTGTTGGGAAATGATATAATCTGAGGACTAATCCACCTGTATTCCCTGAGCGGAATCGGAATTGCCAGATCAGTTATTCTTATTTGGCGACCTCCTTCAATCGATTCAAGATACATCTCAGGAGGATTTGTTGGATTGCTATGCAGAAAAGCAATATGTTTCCCGTCAGGAGATATGGTTGAGGATACATTTAAACCCTTTAATCCGACGATTTTCTTTCTGGGGCCGCCGGAAGAAGACACGGCATACAAATGACGTTCCGGAGTTCCCGCTTCGTTGGACGGAAAGTAAATCGTTTTTCCGTCGATTGACCAATCCGGAGTTGTCTCTGATTGGTCATAGACCTGATTACTTGTAACTGTGAAAGCTCCTGAGGTAATCTGCTTGGGAGAGCCTCCGGCGACGGGAAGAACATACATATGATTCCACCCGTCCTTTTCGGATGTAAATAGAATTCTCGAAGAGTCCGGAGCCCAACGGAGCCATATCGCCAGGGGAGAAATCCAATGATCGACTTTTTCTTCCCAGATAACCCGTGTCTCTCCACTATCGGGAGACGCAAGAATAATCTCCCGCATTGTATGGTCGAGGGAGATGCGATTGATAGCTATCGTCCGCCCATCAGGAGACCAAAAAGCATTGCTGCCTCCGCGTAATGAGTAAGCAATGCCGTTTTGCGGTCCTATCCACAGAGTTTCTCCACCATCCGCGGAAATTATGCCGATCCGAACGCGACCTGTGCCAATTAGCCCTAAGTGAACGTCAATCACGGTTCCTGAAAAGTCTAAAAACGGGAACGGACGTTGATTATCGATCGCTTGTGAAGTAAAAAGAATGCGACGGCTGTCGGGTGACCACATGGGTTGAAGACTGTGCCAACCCTCAGGATGTATTGTGGTTAACTGCCGGATAGCCCCTTTCTTCATATCAAGAACCCAGAGTTCGCTTTCCCTGATGAACGCCATACGAGTCCCATCTGGTGAAAGAACGGGATCGGGGCCATTGAAATACACTTGCGGGGTATAACCCTTGGATCGCCCTCCCAATTGAACAAGAGTTTCGCTCTTGCCGGTCTCTACTTCTAAGGCGTGAATATTGCCACGACTTAGATAAAGAATTCTTTTTCCGTCAGGTGTCCAGGGCTCGGGCAGTAGTCCTACCATGAATCCAAACTGTTTTCTGGCCACCTCTCCTTCACCTATCTCGTATTCATTGAACCTATGGATACGGCCATCTAAATCGACAGTCAGAATTTCGCTGGAGTCAGACTCTGGCTGAGAAAGCGTAAAAGCGATGCGGCTGCTGTCAGGTGACCATTTAGGAGACGATAAACCGCGCAATGTCCAAAAATTCTCAAGTGTTAATTTGGGTTCGGATATCTCTGAATATAGACCTGAGAAGAGACAGCCAACAGCCAAGACCAATCCAAAAACTTTTAGAAAATGTTTTGAAGCTGACACGTTCTACCTCCTGCAGAAATTGATTCTTTGAATATCAAAAACCCAAGGCGGAAATGAGCATTAAGTATTTTTCGGGAGATCTGATTATAAATCAACTTTTCCCTAGTAATAGAATTCTTTATTAATAGTAACAAAAATACACAAATATTGAAAGCTTGCCTTATTCAATAGTAAGCCCAAAATAAGCATTTTTCCGGGACACCTGTCTGGTCAACTTCTGATAAAAATAGTCACGGCCGATCTTCAACACAGACATTTATCCACAACCCCCCTTAACACCTCATCCCTCTCCAACTCCCGCCTCCCCACAACCACCCTCAGCGCCCCGAAGGCCCGGCTGACAGCGATGTTCATCCGCACCGTATACTTCTCGACGCCGGCGTCGACGTCAGCGACGATCACCACGGGGCGTTCCAGGCCCTTGTAGCGCAGAAACGTATCGCAGACGATCCGTTCCCGGGCCGCCCCTCCCCTCTCTCCCAACTCCGTCGCCGCCACAGCCCGCAACCCGCCAAGCTCACCGGCGTGCATGATGTTTCCTGGATACATCATCCCCCGGAGCGAGAGGACGGCGATGTCGCCCGCGCCGATCCCCTCGCCCGCAAGCGCCCGGATCTCGCCCTCCACAGCCTCTCGCACCAGCGCCTCCCCGTCCCCGCACACGACGATCTTCACCGTGCCATCCTTGACCCCGGCGGCGACCGCCCCATCATCCCACGTTTTCCCGGCATACCCATCGGCGAGCGCCTGGATCGCCGGCGGGCACCGGTAGGGCCGCCTGAGGGTGAACTTGACCGCGCCCCTCCCGATCGCAGCCGGGATCTTCCGCCCGCTCCAGAAGGCCTGCCCCTCGTCGGCGAAGACCCAGACGCGCCGGGCCTTCCCCGCGCAGCGCATCGCGATCTTCCACTCGTCCCGGCCGAAGTCCTGGCCCTCGTCGACGATGACCGTGTCGAAGACGCAGTCCCGCCAGAGGCGCCTCGATGCGGCGGCGCGCCGCGTCACCCGGTCCCAGAACTCCGGTTCGCGCCGTTCCTCCCCGTCGAACCCTCTCCGCCGCAGCCTGTCGAGGGCGAATCTCGCGACGGGCCGGACGGCGATCCCCCGCCCCTCGAGTTCGGCGGCGAGCTCGAAGCCCAGCGCCTCCGTGTACGTCAGCAGGAGGACGCTGCGCCCCGCGCCGGCTTCGCGGAGGGCGAGTTCCCGGGCCAGGAGCGTCTTGCCCGTGCCCGCGCCGCCGCAGACGAGGACGACGTCGTTGTCGATGACGCAGGCGAGCGTCTCGAACTGGTGGAAATTGTAAGCTGAAATGCCATGGTAGTGGTAAACAGAAATGCTAGGGTAATGGTAAACAGAAATACCATATGCGCGGTAAATGGAATTCCCATGGTCTGAGAACTCCTGTATGGTTGGGGGAAAAAGCCATACAGGAGCCGGAATGATCAAGAAAGCCATGTTCAAAAAGGTTCAGGAGTTGAAGCGGCAGGGGTTCTCCAAGGCAGCGATCGGCCAAGCTCTGGAGCTTAATCCCCGAACCGTCGCCAAGTACTTCGACATGGAGGAAGAGGCGTATCGCGAATACCACCGGGACCATCTGTTCCGGGATAAGGCCTTCGACGACCTGCGGCGCGAGATTTTTGAGGTCTACGAGGCCAACAGCTTCC
>JAWSUF010000019.1 GCA_033549365.1 Acidobacteriota bacterium | reverse complement strand
CTACACCAAGATAAGAGCTATCATCATGATATATAATAAGTTCCGAGTTGCCGATAAAGCTATTGGCGAAAGTCGGGATGAATCAACGAAAACATCGTCCGGCGTCATTTATCGTCTTGATCTGCCTGGCGGCTTTTCTTTCCTGCAAGAACGACCGGCACACCATCCACCGGGAAAACGACCATATCGTCGTGGACAACAAGACGCAGGGACAATCGGCCGTTCCCGCAGGCAGAGTCGTCTTTCAAGACCTGTTTTCCATCGGAAAGGAGTCCGGTGACGAAAACGAAATGTTTTTCAGTGTTCTTCTGAGAGTGCGAACCGATAAGAACGGAAATATTTATGTCTGGGATGTATCTGATCGCAAGCTTTCGAAATACGACAGGTCCGGAACGTTCCTTTGGCGGATCGGCCGAAGTGGCCAGGGCCCCGAGGATTTCGAAGCCGTCGACGATTTTTCCATAGGACCAGATGACAGAATTTATCTTTTGCGTCAAATGAATCTGAAGATCTATTCGACCGACGGTGTGTTCATCGATTCCATCAAGCTGGATCGCAGCATGTGTTCGATCGATGTTGTTGAAGACACCGGCCTCTTCTTTAATGCCTGGCCGGCTGCGGAACGGGCTTCTTTTTCCTCATTTTTCTATTCCATAGAAGGCAATTTTCTAAAGGAATTTCCGGATTCCTATGAATACGGTCCGCCTCTTGGATCGGGCGGCCCCCCCACGGTTAAAGCCTTTCGTCATCTGGGTCGTCACATCTATTTCAGCCTGCCCGACAAGTACGAGATCAGGGAATATGACCTTCAGGGGCAATTGCTGAGGATTATCCGGCGGAACGTCTCCCTGGACCCTTTTACTATCACAACCCAGGACGGAAAAATAACCCGGATTAGTGTGAGAGACAGATCCGGGCCTTGCTTTCTTTGGAATAATGAATACATCATCAATATCTTACGCCTAATCCGAGATGAAGCATTTCCTCGTGAGCTCTATATGGATTTCTTCGATAAAAGAGGATTTTATATGGGATCCGAGCCTATCCCTCCGGATATGTATCTCGACCACATCGATGATGAAGGCCGGGCTTTTTTCGTTCAACAATCCCCGTTTCCCGCGATCCTTTGCAAGCGTCTGATCATCCATGACCCGGATCTTCCCTAGAGTCCGCGGTGTATTTCATCGGCTTAGGCGCAGCCGGGACTACGAAGATCTCGGGCGTGAGGAGGAAGTGTTGACGGTTACGTTCTTTACTGAAGACGCGACACAGGTCATCCGTAAGCGTCATGCGAAAAATCGAAGCCAGCCTGTCTACGGCACATTTCGACAATCCCTTCCAATAAATTTGAAAGCTTTGTTTCTTCAGGATCGGCCTAATGAATACCCCTCGAAAGGAGGTCGAATGAATATTTTAAAACGGCGAGTCATCTGTGTTTCCTTAATCCTTGTTGTGAGCTTGTCTGTTTTTCTGGCAAGCTTCGCTCTCGCTTCTAAACCCCCGACAATGAGCTGCCAATTGATCGGTTGCTGGGGTTCTTTTGCCTGCCCCGAAGGAGGAGGCGAAATAATCGCACCATGCCACTTTAAGTGCCACGTTGAAGAGTACCCTGAATCAAAGTGTGATCCTTTATAGAGATCCCCAACAAAGGTAGGTAGAAATGGGGTATTCATTGGGATTGACACATCAAAAGGGTGAGTCTTGGAGATATGCGGCATGAGTCAACGAAAACATCATCCGGCGCCGTTCGTCGCATTGATCTGCCTGGCGGCTTTTCTTTCCTGCAAGGACGACCGGCACACCATCCGCCGGGAAAACGGCTACATCATCGTAGAAAACAAGACGCTGGGAAAATCGGCCGTTTCTGCCGGAAGAGTGGTCTTTCAAGACCTGTTTTCCATCGGGAAGGAGTCCGGGGACGAAAACGAAATGTTTTTCAGTGTTCTTCCAAAGGTGCGAACCGATAAAAACGGAAATATTTATGTCTGGGATGGAGTGGACCGCAAGCTTTCGAAATACGACAGGTCCGGAATGTTCGTATGGCGGATCGGCCGAAGGGGCCAGGGCCCCGAAGATTTCGAAGCCGTTTACGATTTTTCCATAGGAGAGAATGAAAAAATCTATCTCCTGGGAGACATGTCTCTGAAAATCTATTCAACCGACGGTGTCTACATGGATTTTTTCAAGTTGGATCAAAGCACTTTATGCAATATCGATGTCATCGAGGATGCCGGTCTCCTGTTGAATGCTTGGGGTCCGGGACGAACATCTGTTTTCGCTTTTTTCTATTCTAGGGAAGGCAAGTTTATCAGGGAATTCCCGGATTCCTATGCCTATGGTCCTGAACTTGGCCCGGGAGGGATCTCCACAGGAAAAGCAATCCGCCATCTGGGTCGTCACATCTATTTCAGCTTGCCCGACAAGTACGAGATCAGGGAATATGACCTTCAGGGTCGATTGCTGAGAGTGATCCGGAGAGATGTCCATCTGGATCCTTTCAATATCACAACCCAGGACGGCAAGATAACCAGGATCAGCGGGAGAGACAGATCCGGGCCCTGTTTTATCTGGAAAAACGAATATATCATCAATAAATTGATTATCAACCGTAGGGATGAAGGTTTGCCTAATGAACGTTACATTGATTTCTTCGATAAAAGAGGATTCTATATGGGATCCGAGCCTATCCCTCCGGATATGTATCTCGACCACATCGATGATGAAGGCCGGGCCTTTTTTGTTCAACAACACCCGTTTCCCGCGATCCTTTGCAAGCGTCTGATCATTCATGACCCTTGACAAGCCTCCCGGGCTCGTCCATGGTGCGAGGGTTACCTGCTTAAATGAGTTGACACATACGCCTGCGGCTTTCAGTTCCCGGCGGGCACTTCGATCTCCCGCGTTTCGCCGTCGATGCGGACCTTGACGGTCGTCGCGGGAAGACCGGGAATGCGGCGGATTGAGTAGTCCGCAAGCCGGCCGTTGTCCCAGGCCATGTCGACCTCGAAGCCGCCGCGGGCGCGCAGTCCGGTGACCCGGCCGGAGGGCCAGGCCTTCGGCAGCGCCGGCAGCAACTCGATCTCCCCGGTGTGGCTTTGGAGAAGCATCTCGGCGATGCCGGCGGCGGCGCCGAAATTGCCGTCGATCTGGAACGGCGGATGGGCATCGAAGAGGTTCGGATAGGTCGACCGGCTGAGCAGGGCGACGATGTGGCCGTGGGCGAGTTCGGCATCGGCAAACCGGGCCGCCAAGTTGACGGCCCAGGCCCGGCTCCATCCGGTCGCGGCCCCGCCGTGCCGCATGCGAAAGTCATGGGACGCCCGCACCGCCGCGACGAGATCCGGATGGTCACGGCGGTTGACGGCCTGTCCGGGATGAAACGCATAGAAGTGACTCATGTGGCGATGGCCCTTCTCCGGTTCGTCGTAGGGACGATCCCATTCGAGAAGACGGCCGTCGGGGCCGATCTGCAACCCGTTCGACACCCTGGGAAGTTTCTCCCGCATCTCAGCGACGATCGGATCGTCGATCCCGAGAATTTCGGCGGCGGACAGGGCGTTCGACAGCACCTCGTGAATGATCTGTTGGCCCATGGCCGCGGCCTTGCCGACCGCGGCGCGCTCCCCTTCCGGGGTCAGGTAGCGGTTTTCCGGCGAAGCCTCCGGGTAACTGATCAGGCGGCCGTCGTCATCCTCCTGAAGCCAGTCGAGGTAAAAGCGGGCCTGCCCGGCCAGGAGCGGCCAAGCCGTATCGCGGAGGAAAGCCTCGTCCCGGGTGAATTCCCAGCGCATCCACAAGTGTTGACAAAGCCATCCGCCGACGCGTACCAGAGCTCCTGTTGATTCTCCGGCGACATATCCTCTCGACAGGGGGCCACGCGGGATCCGGAAATTGATGAAAACGCGTGTCGTGATAGTTCGGCGACGGCCGTCCAAATCAGGACGGCAACCGCTGCGGCAAGAGAGACACGACCGGTCCGACGGAAAAATTGCGCGCCATGTCGCATCGTGCGTTTTTCGCTTTCCCTTGGCGTCATACTTGTCCTGTCGAAGACATCAACGGAACCAAGCCATGTCACACAAGATCCCGGCTCGCCGACTCAAGCCCGGCTCCCGAGACCAACGATTCGGGCGGCCTCGAATATCGCCCGAATTGCGGTTAAACACATATCTGTCTGTCCATGCCGTCTATGCCGACTCACCGATTCCCCAGCCCGGAAACGAGCCCGGCGCGGGAAATTCGAGTGATTGATTTTTGATCAATCCCGGTAAAGCGATTCGATGAGATCCGCGTATTTGCGTTCGACGGCGTTTCTCTTGACCTTGAGTGTCGGGGTGATCTCGCCCGTCCCGATCTCGAAATCCCGGTCCAGGACGGCGATCTTCTTGACCTTCTCGTAAGGCGCAAGATGCTGAGTCGTCCGATTGACCTCGTCCAGAAGGAGATCCGCGATCTCCTTTTTCCCGCAGAGCTCGGTCCGCCCGCCGAAAGAGATATTGTTGGCTTGGGCGTAGGCCTCGATTTTTTCGAATTCGGGAACAATCAGGGCCGAGATGAATTTCCGCCCGTCGCCGATGACGACGGCATTCTGGATATAGGGGCTTGTCTGAATGAAACTTTCGATAGGCTGGGGGGCCACGTTCTTCCCGCCCGAAGTCACGATGATGTCCTTTTTCCGGTCCGTGATCGTCAGGAATCCATCATCATCGAGCCGTCCGATGTCGCCCGTATGGAACCAGCCATCGATCATGACCTCCCGCGTTTCGGCTTCGGCCTTGTAATACCCCATCATGATGTTCGGACCCCGGGCCAGGATCTCCCCGTCTTCGGCGATCTTCAGTTCGACGTTGGGAAGAGCCCGGCCTGCGGTGCCGAATCGGTAGCTGTCGACCGTGCTCCCGGTGAGAACCGGCGACGTCTCGGTCAACCCGTAGCCGGGCAGAATGACCAGGCCCGCGGCATAGAAAAACTCCGCGATGTCCGGCGAGAGAGCCGCGCCGCCGCAGATGAACTGATTGATCCGGCCTCCCGTTTTGGCCGTGATTTTGGAAAAGACCAGCTTGTGGGCCAGCGCCTGGCGGAAGGCCAGGCCTTTCCCGACCGGCTTCTTTTCGACGACCGCGGCGGCCCATTTTTTCCCCGCGTCCAGGGCCCAGAAGAACAGGGCCTGCTTGACACGTGAACCCGACAGAACCTGGTCCATGATCCGGGAATAGATCTTCTCGAAAAGGCGCGGGACACTGACAACAACGGTCGGCCGGACCTCAAGCAGGTTGACGGCCACGGATTCGACGCTTTCGGCATAGGCGATCGTGGCGCCCTTGAATAGAAAAAGGAAGGTCGCCATGCGCTCGAGGACATGAGACAGAGGAAGAAAAGACAGGGCGGTGTCGGTGTCGCGGAACTGGATGATGGCCTCGACACCCATGATGTTGCTCATGAAATTGGCGTGGCTCAGCATCACGCCCTTGGGAACGCCCGTCGTTCCCGACGTGTAAATGATGGAGGCCAGATCCTCAGGCTTGACGGCCAGAGCCCGGCTTTCAAAAACATCGGGCGTCGCACGGTCCCGGTCCTTTCCGGTCTCGATTGTTTCAGCAAGCGCCGGCACGCCGGCCGGAGCGTCCTTTTCCATAAGGAAGACATGCTGAAGTTCCGGAAGTTCGGACCTGACGGACTCGATTTTTTCCAGGAGTTCGCGGCTCGAGCAAACCGCCATTTTGGCGCCCGAATCGTGGATGATGTAGCGGACCTGTTCCGGCGTGAGCGACGTGTAGATGGGCACCGTCACGGCTCCCGATGTCAGAACGGCGAAGTCCGTGATGGTCCACTCCGGCCGGTTCTCGGAAATCAGGGCGACTTTGTCGCCCGGACGGAGGCCGAGTTCCTGGAAGCCGAGGGCCAGGCTCCGAACCGCCGCTTCGAATTCGGCGGTCGAAATGGGACGATAGCGGCCATCCTCCTTCACCATCAACAGATCGGGCTTCCGATAAGCCCGGCACGTGTTCAGGAAAAGACGACAGAGGGTATTTATTTCAGCCATTTGTCAAGCCAGTCGATGACGGTTTCATGCCACAGGATAGAGTTATGGGGCTTGAGGACCCAGTGGTTTTCGTCCGGGAAATAGAGGAACTTGCTGGGGATGCCCCGCCGCTGAAGGGCCGTGAACGTGGACATGCCCTGCGTCTCCACCACGCGGAAATCGAGCGCGCCGTGAATGACCAACATGGGCGTCTTCCAGTTCTTGACCAGATTCACGGGATTGTGCTTCTCGTAGCCTTCGGGGTTGTCCCAGGGTGTGCCCATGTGGTCCCATTCCGGGAACCAGAGCTCCTCGGTGGCGAAATAGGCCATTCGTTCATCGAGATTGCCGTCGTGATTGACCAGACAGCGGAAGCGGTCGGGCCAGGCGCCGGCAATCCAGTTGATCATGTACCCGCCGAACGAGGCGCCTAGTGCGCCGACCCGCTCGCCGTCCATCCAGGGATAGCGCTCTAGGGCGGCGGCCAGACCCTTCTGAAGGTCTTCGAGGGGTTTGCCGCCCCAATCGCCGCGGATGGAGTCGGTGAAGGCCTGTCCGTAGCCGGTCGAGCCGTGAAAGTCGACCATGACCGCGGCATAGCCCGCTCCGGCGTAGGCCTGCGGGTTCCAGCGGTAATGGAAGCTGTTCCCGAACGAGCCCTGGGGCCCGCCGTGGATGAGAAAAGCCACGGGATATTTTTTGGCCTGGTCGAAGTCGACGGGTTTAACAATGTAAGTATAGACGGTTTCGTCGTTCCAGCCTTTGAAACTGAACTGCTCGACGTCGCCCATGCGGGCGGCGGCGACCTTGGCGGCGTTGATGCGTGTGACGGGGCGCATTTCTGTTCCGTCGGTCTTCACGGACCAGAGCTCGACCGGCGACTTGAGGGTGTGGAGGCCGAAGACGATGCGGCCGCCCGCAGCCGGAGAGTGAGACGAGACATAGCCGTCGTTGATCACGGTTTTTACGGCGCCGGTTTTGACGTCGAAGGCGAACAGAGAGTATTGGCCGATGTTCCCGGCGGCCGCATAGAGTATTCGGCTGTCGGGCGACCAGGCCAGGGACGAGGGTGAGCGGTCCCAATCCGGAGCCAGCTCGCGCTCCGGACCGTCCGGCCACGACCGGAGCATGATCCGGTAACGGTCGGCTTCATAGCCGGGCCGTTCCATGGCCAGATAGGCCAGGGTCCGGCCGTCGGGAGAGAAGAGGGGCTGGGTGTCCGTCGCCTTGTTCTCTTCGGTGAGGTTGCGCGGTGCCGCGGAACCGTCGATGGGCACGAAGTAAAGGTCGAGGTTCGTGGACCAGGCCTCTTCGCGTCCGGCGTCGCGGGCGGTGAAGACCAGGCCCAGACCGTCCGGCGTGAATGCAAACTCCTCCGCACCGCCGAAAGGCTTGGAGGGCGAGTCGGCGTCCATATCCGGCATGAGGTCGCGGACATGCCCCCCGGCGACGGGGAGAACAAAGACATGGGAGCGCCGTCCGTCCTTCCATGTGTCCCAGTGGCGGATGAAGAGCTGGTCGTAGATGCGGCCAGAAGCCTTGCTTGCCGCGGTCTCGTCGAGCCTGGCTTTCGTTTTACCGGGACAGAGTCCGGGAAAGACTTCGATACTGAAGGCCAGAGTCTTGCCGTCGGGGGAAAGCGTCATGTTGGCAACGCCAAGCGGCAGGCGGGTCACCTGCTCGGCTTCACCGCCGTCGGGCCGGATGCGCCAGACCTGGCTCGATCCGGAGCGCGTCGAGAGAAAATAGAGCGTCTTGCCGTCGGGCGACCAGCGCGGGTTGAAATCCGCCGAAGGATTGTTGGTCAGGCGGCGGAGGAGTTTGCCGTCGAGATCGGTCAGCCACAGGTCGGTGCGGCCGCGGTTTCCGTCCAGATCCGTGACCCGCAGGTTGAAGGCGATCCACCGCCCGTCGGGAGAGACGGTCGGCTCGCCGATCCGGTCCATGGCCAGCATATCATGGATGGAAAAAGGATGGGTTTCGGCCGGAGCCTGCGCCGTTGCGGCCGGAACCGCGGCGGTCAGAAAGACCGAAACCATCAGAAACGTCATTATTTTGCGCATCGTGCCCTCCTTGAAAGTTCAGGGATTAGAATATTATTCCGGGCGGCCGGGAAAGTCAATTTGTCGAAGTCACGGGAAAGTTCATCCACCGGATCAATTCCTGGAAGCGGGGATGATCGCGCAGCGTGTCCCACTTGGGGTTCACGTTTAAATAAACCAGATCCTGCATTTTCTCCCGGCCGGCGATCTCGAGCCAATCCAAGGCCTTCTCCTTCTCCCCCGCGTAGGCGTAAAGAGTCGCGATATCCAATGAGTAGGCCGGGTTGGATCGAGCCCCAAGCGTCTCAGCCGCTTGTCGCATCGCTTCCTTATACCCGCCGGCTTCATTGCCGCGGTTGAGCGCTTCGAGGAGATCATGGGCTCCGGTCGCCGTATAAAGCCGTCTCGATACATCAAAAGCTTCTTCGTACATTCCCTTATGGTGATAGCAATGCCTGAGGCCGCCCAGAGCACCCTCGAAATCAGACTGCATGGTCAGAGCTTTCTGGTAATAAGCCATAGCCTCATCGAACTGCCTCCCGCGCAATAAGGCGTTACCCAGGTAGCTCTGATACATCGAATTCAACGGGTCGAGCTCGATGCCGATCCGCATCTGCGCCTTGGCTTCCTCGATACGGCCCATCCCGGTTAGGAATAATCCATAGAAGACCCGGGCCTGGGCATAATTGGGATTGAGTTTGAGGGTTAACAGGAACTCACGCTCCGCCGCATCCCAATCAAATTCATACCATGTCGCGTTAACCGCAAGCATAAAGTGGGCCTCCGGCAGCATGCCGTCCAATTCGAGGCTTTTCTTGAGCGCCGCCGTCATTTTAGACATGATCTCACCGGGCAGCGCGCCATAATATGTTCGACTCATCCAGACCAGGGCGATACCCGCATAAGCCTGAGCGTACCCCGGATCCTTTTCCAAAGCCAATTCGTAATATTGCCGGGCGATGTCAAGGTCCTTTTCCGAGAATTTATGCCAGTGGAATTGGCCTTTGAGAAAGGCCTCGTGGGCCTCGGGATTGACCCGGCGCGTCGCGGCAAGCCTTTTTATTTCATCCTCGGTCAGCTTGACTCTGGTGTTTTCGGCAATGGCACGGGCGATCTCGCTGTACAGCACCATGACATCGTTTCCGGCCCACTCGTAGGTCTTGGCCCAGAGGTTTAGCTCCTCGGGGAGGGCATCGATCACCTGCACACGGATGCGCACATTTTCCCCGAATTGATAGACCGTCCCCTCAACCACAGCATCAACATTCAATTCCCGGGCGATATCCGGCAGAGGCTTGCCGGAATGCTTGTAGCGGATCACGGATGTGCGGGAGATGACCCGGCGCAGCCCGCTGATCTGGGCAAGCTGCCCGATCAGCTCATCGGTCACGCCGTCCACAATGTATTCCTTCTCCGAATCCCCCGTCAGGTTTTCGAATGGCAGGACGGCGATCGAGTCGATGGCATCGGCGCGCCCCGGAAACAGTGTCAGGATCAAAACGACCGCCAGGACCGCCAACCCGGCGGCACCCGTGTACAGGATCGCCTTCCTCCGCCGGCGCAATTTGGCCTTCCTCAGCCTTGTCTTGATCTCGTCCGGGACGATCCCCGCGGTGATGGAGTTGAGATCGTCTAGCAGGCCCTCGAAGCGCTGGTATCTTCTGTCTGGATCCTTCTCCAGGGCCTTGAGCACGACCTGCTCAATCGCGGGAGGAAGGCCGGGTCTCGAGCTCGTCAGGGGCTTGGGCGTCTCCTTCAAGATCGCGTAGACCACGGCCTGAGACTGCTCCCCCTTGAAGGGAAGCTCCCCCGTGAGCATCTCGTAGAGGACCACCCCGAACGACCAGACGTCCGTGCGGTGATCCACCTTCTCCCCTCTGGCCTGCTCGGGGGACATGTAGGTCACCGTGCCCATGGTCGTCCCTTCCCGGGTGACCAGCGTGGCTCCCGCGACCCGGGCCAGACCGAAGTCCATGACCTTGGCTTGGCCCCTGGCGTCGATCATGATATTGGCGCTTTTCATGTCGCGGTGGACAACCCCTCTCTTGTGGGCCTCCTGCAACCCTTCGGCCACCTGGGTGGCGATCCGAAGCGCCTCCTCGAGCTCAACCGGGCCCGAGTCGATCCTCTTTCTCAGGTTTTGACCTTCGATGTAGGCCATGGAGATGAAGGATTTGTCTTCGGCTTGGTCGAACTCGTAGACGGTGCAGATGTTGGGATGATCCAGGGCCGCGGCCGCCTGGGCCTCGCGCATGAACCGGTCCTTGATCTCCGGGATGTGGGTCAGCTCTGGAGGCAGGAACTTGAGGGCCACCGTCCGCTTGAGCCGGGTGTCCTCGGCCTTGTAGACGATCCCCATCCCCCCGCGGCCGAGTTCCTCGATGACCCGATACTTTCCGGCGATGAGCGCGCCCGGCTTCATGTCACGAACGGGAATGCCCAGGGTCTTGGTGAAAGACGCCCCTTTACGGCCCGCTCCGCCCTTCTTTCCTAACAGCGCCCCGCAATCGTTGCAGAACTTCGAGTCGTCTTTATTCTCGGCTTGGCATTGGGGACATTCGACCATCATGCTCTTCTCCTGGATGCCGGTTCCATTCCCTATTCTGGAAGCGGAAGGTTCATTTTCTCACAAATGGCAATGAACCGGGGATCCCCGAACAATCGATCGAAATATCGCGCCGGCGTGGTGATGTAGGTCATGAGTGGATCGTGCATCTCGAATCCCTTCTCAACCCAATCCATGGCTTTATCGGGTTGCTCCGCCACAAGATACCTGAAGGCCAAATCGTGAAAGCCGACGGGCTGGCTTTCAGCGTATTTCTCCAGACGCTCCACGATCTTTTCATAAGCCGCGACGATCCCCGCTTCGCTGTAGATCCTCTCGATGTCCCTATAAACATCTTCCTCGAGAGGCAATGGAAGAACATGTCGGACCGCTCGGAGGACTTTGTCGTACTGCTTTAACCTGTAAGCGGCGATCTCGATCATCTGATTGAGGTTGAGATTGTCCGGATCATCGGCCACGGCTTCTTCCGCAAGAGACAAGCTGGCCTGATATTCACCGGCCTGCAACAGCGTTCCGATATTGGTGAGCTTCATCATGGGATTCAGCGGGTCAAGGCTCAGCGCCAGCTCATTCTGGGCCAAAGCCTCATCTTTCCTGTGCAGGATCAACAAGAGATGCGCATAGAGTCCCCTGGAAAGGGCATCGTTGGGATTGATGGCCAGGGCCCTCAAGAACTCCTTTTCGCTCTTCTCCCAGTCCCACTCCACGAGATGTGCGATCATGGCGCTGAGATAATGAGCTTCAGCAAGATCCGGGTCCAAGGCCAGCGCCTTGTTCAGGTTCTCGATGATCTGGGGAGCGGAGACGGACGGCTGTTCGAACCCGTTTTGTTGTATCCACAGCCAGGCTTCCGCCAGACCTGCATAGAGAGGCGCCCAGCCGGGGTTTTTCGCAACGCCGCCGGTCAGGAATTCCAGGGCTTTGTTCAAAGCTTCCCTTCGACCATCACAAATGTGAGAGCGGGCCTTTAGATATTCGTCATACACGGCGAGGTCCGCGACCGGTATCTTCTCAATGAGCTTTTTCTCTTCAGGGGATATGACCGCTCGGAGTTTCTCGGCTATGGATTTGGCGATCCTGATCTGGATGTCGAAGATGTCCTCCACATCGGCGATCTTCTGCTGGAAGGAATCGCCCCAGATGTGGGTCTCCCGCCCGGCCATGATCAGCTGGGCTCGCAGGCGAAAGGCGTTGCCGTACTTCTGCGCGCTGCCCTCCACGATGTAGTTCACGCCCAGCTCTTCAGCGATCTCGCGGACAGACTTCTTCCTTTCACGGTATCGTTCGACCGAGGTCCGGGAGATCACTCGGAGCGCTTTGATCTTCTGGAGGTTGCCCAGGATCTCCTCCATTACGCCGTTGATGAAGTAGGTGTTCTCCTGGTCGGGACTATCGTTGATGAACGGGAGCACGGCGATGGACTTCTCGGGCTCGGAGGGCCTGGCCTTGGCCTTCAGCGGCTTGAGGCCTTCGACAATGGCAGCGAGGTCCTCCCGGAGTTCCTCCATGGTCTGGTAACGCTCGAACACCTTCTTGGACAGGGCCTGGCCGACGACGTGATCCAGCTCGGGGGTAAGCGCTGGGCGTATCTTGACTAGCGATTCGGGTTCCTTATGAATTATGGAGTAGATCACTGTCTGGTCGTGGTCGCCCTGGAAGGGAAGCTTTCCCGATAGAAGCTCGTAAAGCACAATTCCCAGAGACCATATATCAGTGCGCTGGTCGAGCTTATCCCCCCGGGCCTGCTCGGGCGACATATAGGCGATCGTCCCGAGCGTCGTCTGCGTCCTGGTGAGCGACGTGCCGCCCCGGAGCTTGGCCAGCCCGAAGTCCATGACCTTGGCCCGGCCCGTGGGCGTGACCATGATGTTGGCGCCCTTTATGTCCCGGTGCACGATGCCCTTGCCGTGGGCCTCCCCAAGGCCTTCTGTCACCTGCAAGATGATATCCACGGCCTCTTCCGTTTTCAGCGGCCCTTTCCTGACTCTGTCCCGAAGCGTCTCGCCCTCCACGTACTCCATGGCGATGTAGGGCCGATCCTCGCTTTCTCCGACCTCGTGGATGACGCAGATGTTGGGGTGGGAAAGCGCCGCGGCGGCCTGGGCCTCGACGAGGAACCGCTCCTTGAGCTCGGGCGAGTCCAAGAGGTGAGGGGGCAGAAACTTCAGGGCCACCGAGCGCTTGAGTTTGAGGTCTTCCGCCTTGTAGACGACCCCCATCCCGCCGGCCCCGACCTCCTCGATGATCCGGTACTTGCCGGCGATGAGCGCGCCCTTGGAGATGGGAGAAGCCGGGGTGACAAGGGTTCTCGTGAAAGAAGCGCCTTCAGGGCCGACGCCCGCATCGGGCTCCAACGGCGCGGCGCAATTTCTGCAGAAGCGGGAACCTTCGCTGTTTCCGGCACGGCATTTCGGGCATTCGAGCATCTGAATTCTCTACAGTGCGGAGGCCAAGGACTCCCGAACACTTTCTTTGATCGAAAAGTTATCACCGGCCGGAGACACTGTCAAGCGGCTTTCGCCGTCGTCGTGACCAAAGACGGCGCCGAGTGGCTGGGCCGCCCTCGGAAGGAGATCGTTCTCGTTTCCAGGTTCTTCCTCGGCCCATTCCCAAACTTGTCGGAATCTCAGGAGAAGACATTCGACCGCCCACACGATCGCCGTCCACCCCGCAATAGGCTTCCATAACTTCAGCAGACGATCCCAGGCGGTGCGGGTCGCCAAGTCTCGGAGCGTACGTCGCAGGGGCATCTTGAAATGATCGTAAATCCGACGGAAAAACGTGTCAAGGCGGTTTTTTGACAGGCGGGGATCGTCTGGTATATAAGATATCTCTGCGATGAATCCTTCCGAAAGCGAGGCCCCCATGTCTTTCCGCAAGTTTTCCGTCTGCTTTTTTCTGGTTCTGGCTGTAGCCTTCTCCCAGGCCGCGGCGCAGCCGAAGATCACGAGCCCCAAGGAGGAGTTCGGGTTCGAAATCGGCGCCGACTACCAGCTCATCGGCTATGCCCGGATGCTCGAGTACTGGAAAAAGCTCGAGCGGGAATCCGACCGCGTGAAACTCTTCGAGATCGGGAAGACCGCCGAGGGACGGACCATGGTCATGGCCGTCGTCACATCGCCCGAAAATCACGCCAATCTTGACCGCTATAAGGAAATTTCGAAGCGTCTGGCGCTTGCCGAAGGGTTGACGGACGACGAAGCCCGCGAACTTGCCCGCGAAGGCCGGGCCGTCGTCTGGATCGACGGCGGACTCCACGCCACGGAAAGTCTCGGCTCCCAGCAGCTCATCGAGCTCGTCTGGCAGATGGCCGGCCGCAACGACCGCGAAACGCTCCGCATCCTCGACGACGTCATCCTGCTCGCCGTTCCGGCCAACCCCGACGGACAGGACCTCATCGCCGACTGGTACATGCGTGAGCCGGACCCGGAAAAACGATCCCAGAGCGGACTTCCGGTCCTCTACCAGAAATACATCGGCCACGACAACAACCGGGATTTCGTCATGGTCACCCAGCCGGAAAGCGAGGCCATGAGCCGGATCCTCTATATCGAGTGGCACCCCCAGATCCTCTACAATCATCACCAGACGGGCCCCGCCGGGACCGTCCTTTTCATCTCGCCTTTCCGCGGCCCCTACAATTATGTCTTCGATCCCCTATTGATGATGGGTGTTGAGCTCGTCGGCGCAACCGTCCACAACCGTTTCGTGGCCGAGGACAAGCCCGGCACCTCCATGCGCAACATCGCTTCGTACTCGACATGGTGGAATGGCGGACTGCGGACGACCGCGTATTTCCACAACGTGATCGGCATTCTCTCGGAAACGATCGGCAATCCCACGCCCGTCGAAATCCCCTTCCTCCCCGAGCGGCTTCTTCCCAGCCTCGATCTCCCCTATCCGATTCTCCCCCAGAAGTGGCCCTTCCGGAATTCCGTCGAATACTCCATCACGGCGAACAAGGCCATCCTTGACGTTGCCTCCAAGCACCGCGAGGACTTCCTCTACAAGCGCTACCTCATGGGGAAAAACGCCATCCAAAAGGGCAGCCGCGATACCTGGACGATCATGCCCGGCGACATCAAGCGCTTTCAGGCGGATATGGAGGCCGCCAAGGTCCGGCCGGACCGGCGCGAGGGTTATCCCCAGGAGCACCTGAAAAAACTCTTTCCTCCGGAAAAGCGCGATCCCCGCGGCTACATCATTCCCGCGGACCAGCCGGATTTCCCGACGGCCGTCAAGTTCGTCAACACCCTCATGAAAAGCGGCGTCAAGGTCCACCGGGCCGAAAAGCCGTTCGATCTCGCCGGAAAAACCTACCCGGCCGGGTCGTTTGCCGTCACGGCCGCCCAGGCCTTCCGTCCCCATGTCCTGTCCCTGTTCGAACCCCAGGATCATCCCGACGACATCCCCTATCCCGGCGGACCGCCCCGCCCGCCTTACGACAGCGCCGGCTGGACACTTGCCTACCAGATGGGCATCGAGTTCGACAGGATCCTGGATCCGTTCGACGGGCCTTTCAATGAACTGCCGGGTCTCGTCGATCCACCGCCGGGCCGTGTCGGACCATCCGCCTCCGAAGCGGCGGGTTTCATCCTCGATCCGCGGGTCAATGACGCCTTCATCGCGGTGAACCGGGTTTTGGCCGCGGGCGGAAAGGTTTTCCGCTTGAAGGACGGTCCGGCTTCAGGAAAGGCCGCGGGTATTCCCGGCGCCATGTATGTGCCGGCGTCCGATGCGGTTCGGCCCATCCTGGAAAAAGCGGCCGAGGAGCTCGGTATTCAAGTCGAGGCCGTCGCAACAGCCCCGCAGGGAGATGCCTTCCACATCAAGCCGGCGCGCATCGGCCTCTGGGACGTCTATGGCGGATCCATGCCTTCGGGATGGGTGCGCTGGATCCTGGAACGATTCGAGTTCCCGTTCGAACTCGTCTTCGCCGGGGATTTGGACGCCGGGAACCTCCGCAAACGATTCGACATTCTTGTCTTCGTCGGCGGCGCCATCCCCGCTTTCCCTCCGCGAGAGATGGATGAGGCGATGTCCCGCTGGTTCCGTCAGCCAGATCCCAAATCCATCCCCGAGACATGGCGATCCCGGCTCGGCCAAGTCACGGTCGAAAAAACCCTGCCCCGGATCCGCGAATTTCTCGAACAGGGCGGCGCCGTCGCAACGATCGGCAGCTCGACCGGCCTGGCCTATCATCTCGGCCTGCCGGTGGCCAACCATCTTATCGAAAAGGATCCCGATGGGACGGAAAGGCCGCTGCCGTCCTCCAAATATTATGTCCCCGGTTCCGTGCTTCAGGTCCGCGTTGACACCGCCCACCCGTTGGCCTATGGCCTGTCCGAGACAACCGACGTGTACTTCAACAACAGCCCGGTCTTTGCCCTCGCACCCGACGCCTGGCTGGCCGGTGTCCGCCCCGTGGCTTGGTTCGGAAACACCAATCCCCTGCGGAGCGGTTGGGCGTGGGGCGACACGTTCCTTCACCGCGGCGTCCAGGTCATCGAAGCCGAGGTCGGTCGCGGACGGCTCTTCCTTTTCGGCCCCGAGATCACCTTCCGGGCCATGCCGCACGGAACGTTCAAGTTTCTCTTCAACGCCATCCACTACGGCGCCTCCGAGCCCGTCGAAGCAGTCGACGCTTTGCGTAAAAAGCGATGAGTTTTTTAGCTTTTTTCTTACATCGCTTTTTCCCCTCCGGGCGAGCCGATCTCACCATTCCGGCTGCGTTGCACCTTATTATTCCGGCAAGGAGGTTTCCGCGGGGCGCAGGGGGAATCCCGGAGCAAGCCGTCGGAGGGTCGAGCGGGCACGGATCTGAGACCGTAGGTCGAGGAGAGCGAGACCCGGGAACCGAGACTGTGCGCAGGCCGAGATGGCCGTTCCGGCAAGGATGCAGTTTGTGAAGGCGTAGTTCAGCTACGCCGAACAGGCTGCGACGAAGCCGGAATGGTCAGATCGGCTTGCCCGAAGGGTGAAAACTCCAGATAAGAAGAAAGAAAAAATACTTGGAGTTTTCACGCACGGTTTCGGAAACGGAGTGGATGGGTGTTGCCGGGGACCGGACACGTCTTGTGAAGGGATTCACCCGAGCCCAAAAAGCGGGAACCGACGCAGTACGGCAATCTCGACTCGCGCACAGCACCGACTTGACGCTGTGCGGTAGGCCGGGATCCCGGCGTATTCAACAGATCAAAAGGCGGGGAGGAAGGTGCAGTCGCGGAGCTTGACGGTGCCCGTCCCGTCGCGGAAGACCTCGCCCCGGAGGCAGCAGACGGGCGGCGAGCCCGAGCTCAGGCACTTCGACTCCGAGACGCCCTCGAGAAGACCGGTTTCGTCCTCGAAGAGATAGAAATACGTCCGGCGGCCGCGGGCCGCCTCCCGGGCCCGGGCGTCGACGACACGAACGACGAGCTCGACGACCCGGCCCCGCTGTCCGCCCAGGTCGCGGATCCGGAGCGCAGGGCGCCGGCCCTCGTAGAGGTCGAGGACGTCGCCGCCGGGCAGGAATCCCAGCGCCTCGACGAGCATTCGGGCTTTGTCGCCGGGACTGATGTCGCCGGCTCCGTCCATCTCTCCGATTCCCCGGTAATAGCGGAGGACCTGGCGCGTCCGCCGCGGCTCGATACCGTCAAAGACGCCGGCCTTGATGAGGGCCAGGAGTTCTCCCTTCCCCGGCTTCACCCGGACCAGGAAATCCTCGATCGACGTGAACTCCCCGTTCCGGCGCTCTTCGAGAACGGCGGTGACCGCCTTTTCCCCCAACCCCTTGGTCGAACCCAGGCCGACACGGACGGCCCGCTCCTCGACCTCGAACCCGGCTCCGCTGCGATTGATGTCGGGCGGCAGCACGGCGATGCCGCATCGGCGGGCCTCGGCGACATATTCCTCAACGCCGTAATAACCGCCGCCGGCCGCCAGAACGGATGCGAGGTATACCACCGGATGATGGGCCTTGAGATAAACGGCCCGGTAGGCCATGGCCGCGTAGGATGCGCTGTGAGCCTTGTTGAATGCATAAGAGGAAAACTTCTCCATTGTCCGCCACAACCTCTCGACATCGTCCGCCGCATAACCGCGGGCCCGGGCGCCGCGGAAAAACGGCTCGCGCAGAGCCGGCGGTTGACCGTTGCGGCCTTTTTTCTTCAGTTCGCGGCGGAGGAGGTCGCCCTCCCCGGGCGGCATCCCCGCGGCCCGTTCGGCAATCTGCATGACCTGTTCCTCGTAGATCAGAAGCCCGTCGGTCTCGGGGAGGAGCTTTTCGAGAAACGGGTCGCGGGCGGCGGGGCGACCCTCGCGCGACCGGAGGAGGGCCTCCTTCATGCCGCATTCGGTCGGCCCGGGCCGGATGAGGGCCAGGGCCGCGGTCAGCTCGTGGACATCTTTCGGCTTAAGGCGTCGCAGGAGGTTCATCATGGCCGGGCTTTCGACCTGGAAGCAGCCGATCGTCCGGGCCTCCCGGAGCAGGCGGAAGGTCTCGGAATCTCCGGACGGAATGGACCGGAGTTTCAGGGCCGCGGCCGACGCCGAGACGGCCGCAAGGCCCCGCACCGAGAGAAGGTCGAGTTTGATGAGCCGGAGGTCTTCGACGGCATCGCGGTCGAAGTGGCTCATCCGGAGGCCCTTGGCGGAAACGTCGAGCGGCAGATGGCGGTCGGCGGGCGCCGGGGTGAGGATGACGCCGCCGACGTGGAGGGAGATTTCGGCATGGACGCCGTCCAGTCCGGCCGCCGCCTTCCAGATTTCGAGGCAGCCGGGCGCCGGACGGTCGCGGAGGAGAAAGGCCGGGTCGGCGAAAGCCGGGACTTTTTTGGCCATGGCCCGCGCCTCGGCCGGGGGGATGCCGAAGGCCCGGGCCGTCTCGTAGAGGGCCGAGCGAGCCCCGTAATTTTTGAGACTGCAGACGAAGGCCGCGCCCGTCTTGTCTCCCCCGCCGTATTTATCCAGGACATAGGCGAGGACCTCGTCGCGCCGCCGGGAGTCGAAATCGATGTCGATGTCAGGCGGGTCGTTGCGGCCGGGATTCAGAAACCGCTCGAAGTAAAGATCGAACTCCAGGGGGTTGACACGGGAAATGCCGAGAAGGAAGGCCAGGAATGACGAGGCGCCCGATCCCCGGAGATTGTGGAGGATGCCGCGGCGGCGGGCGAAGGCGACGATGTCGTTGACGACAAGAAAGTACGGGCCGAACCCGGAGTTTTCGACGGCTTCGAGCTCGCCGAGAGCCCGTTGCCTCTCCCGCCACGAGAGGCCGCGGGAGGCCCGGAGACGGGCCATGACGACATCGCGGAAGGCGGCCGGAAAGGCGGCGGGCGGAAGGGGCGGAACGATATCCTCGAAGGAAAATCCGCAGGCACGGGCGATCTCGGCCGTCCGCGCCAGGGCCTCCCGGGCCGCATCGCCGAACCGGCGCACGGCAACGGTTTCCTGACCGGGGCCGAAGAGACGGCCGCGACCGCCGAACTTGGCTTTCTCCGGCGGAAAGGGCACCTTTTTCTCCAGGGCGTGGAGGAGAACAAGCCGGTCCGGATCGCGGACGTACTTCAGGGGATTGGCCCAGACAAGGGGCAGCCCCGCGGATCGGGCCATGTCCGCGGCCGTCTCGAAATTGGAAAAGCCCGCACCGATGTAGAGACCGTCGCCGGCACAGAGATCCCGGATCTCCGCGAGGCGGTCCGCGGCGGCTTCGGACACGCTCTGCGGAACAGACCCCCGGGACACAGGCTCGGGGATGACAACGGCGATCAGCCCCTCTCCCGAGCCGAGGCGGCCCCGGTTCAGGGCCTCGACCAGGTTTGCGTAGCCCGAGCGGCTCCGGACAAGGAGGAGCAGGCGGCCGCCGCCGTTCGCGCCGCTCTCTTCCGGCCCCTTTTCCGTCGTGCAACCCTGCCGGCCCGGCACGGAACCGGACGCCTGCGGATCTTTGGGGACTCGAGACCCGGCAAGCGGCAGTTCGCAGCCGAAGAGAGGCTTGACCCCGGCGGCCTCGGCCGCCCGCTTCCACTTCGCCCAGCCGTGGAGGCTCCCGATGTCGGAGAGTGCCGCGGCCGGAAGCCGGTTTTCCTCCGCCCAGGCGGCCGTCTCGACGGGCTTCGCCGCGCCGCGCCCGCGGCTGAACACGGAGTGGACGCGGAGAGGCACGAACACGGCCGCCTCCATTACCTCGTGAGCGATGCGGTCTTGAGGACATAGCCCCGGCGCGGATCGAAGTCGTAGACCGTATCGAGCATCTTTTCCCGGGCCGTCAGGACGGCTCCGAAGCCGTGCTTTTCCCGGACCCGGTCCACGGCCTCGCCCAACCGCTCTTCCCTCTCCTCGTAAGGCTCGAAGAGCGCAAGCGGCCGGGAGCGGACAAGGTCCGAGGCCTTGACGCCGACGAGGCGCAGGGGAAGGCGCGATCCCTCGACGAGCCGGAGAAACAATTCCTCGGCGATCCTGTAGATTTTGCCCATCTCGCGAAGCGGCGAGACGACGAGACGCCGCTTGATCTCGGTTCGGAAGTCGGCGTAGCGGGCCTTGACCTCGATCACGTGGGCATAGAGACGGTCCCGCCGCAGGGCCAGGGCCAGGCGGTCGCAGAGATAGGCCAGGTGGGCCAGAAGAAGCCGCCTGTCCCAGATGTCCTCGAGAAAGGTCGTCTCGCGGGAGACCGACTTGGGATCCGACGGGGCGGCCAGGGCGCGGCAGTCCACGCCCCGCGACAGGAGATAAATCTCCTCCCCGCCCAGGCCGAAAAGGGAGCGCAGGGTGGTCCGGGGCATCCCCCACAAGTCGCCGATCCGATTGACGTTCAGCAGACGCAGGACAACCTGGGCCTTGGGGCCGATCCCGGGGAGATCGGCGATGTCGAGTTCCCGCAGGAAATCTTCTTCGCTGCCTTCGGCCAGTTCGAAAAATCCGGCCGGTTTGGCCTTCCGTGTGGCCAACTTGGCCAGAATCTTGTTCGAGGCCGCACCGGCCGAAACCGTGATCCCCAACTCCCGCTCGACCCCGGCCTTGAGGTTTCGGGCCGCCGACGAAAAGTCGGCGTAGAGGGGGCGGCAGCGCGTGAACTCCACATAGGCCTCGTCGAGAGAAGCCTCCTCGACGTCGGGCGTGGCGTCTCGGAGAACGCGGAAGAACTTCTCCGAGAAGGCCTGGTAGACGTGGTGGTTGCCGCGGACGAAGACACCGTGCGGGCAGAGCTCTCGGCATTTCCGGAGGGGCATGCCGGAGTGGACGCCGTATTTTCGGGCTTCGTAGGAACAGGTCGAGGCCACGCCCCGTTCGTGGGACAGGCCGCCGACGATGACCGGTTTCCCCTGGAGCGACGGGTTGAGGAGGACCTCGACGGCGGCAAAGAAGGCGTCGATGTCGATGTGGACGATATAGCGCCGGCCCATGGTCCTCCCTTCGCGCCGCAGCCCGGCCGCGCTCAGTATTTCCTCAGGACACCGATCACCCGGCCCAGGATGCGCGGCTCGCGGACCTCGATCGGCAGGTAGGCCGGGTTTTCGGGAACGAGAAAGATCTTCCCGTTCTCCCTTCGCAGCCGCTTCAACGTCACCGCCCCGTCGTCGAGGCGGGCCACGACCATCTCCCCGGAGTTGGCCGTGGCCATGCGTTCGAGCAGAACGTGGTCGCCGTCGTCGATGTAGGCGTCGATCATGCTCTTGCCGTCGGCCCGGATGCAGAAGACGTTGCGGCGGCGGCCCACCATCCAGGCCGGAACGTCCATGGCCTCGCCGGCAAGGTCGAAGGATTCGCGGGGCGATCCGGCCGCAACAAGTCCGACCACGGGCACCTGAACCTGGCTGCCGACGACGGCCGGGACGCCGGCCAGTTGCGGCCCGCCGTCCTCGCGGCGCAGACGCCCCTTGCGCTCGAGGCTCCGGAGATGTTTGAACACGGCCGAGGGATGGGCGATGCCCAGAAGCCCGCCGAGCTCGCGGACGGTCGGCGGGCGGCCGTTTTCGAGAACGAAGGCCTCGAAGGCCCGGAGGACCTTGCCCTGCCTGGGAGTCAGTTCGGCTTTCATTTTGTTTACCATTTTGTTCACCTTTTTCATAAAATACGCGGCCGGAGGGGTGTTGTCAAGAGGAAAAATGAAAAAGATCAGCCTATTCGATTGCAGGAATCAGGATTTCGACGGCGTGGCGGGAGAATTTTGGTGCTTGGGTGTGTAACGTGCTGGTTCGTGGCGACGTTAGCCGTTCACTGAAGCAGCGTGTTGGGGCTTTGAGTCAGCTCCGGAAACTGCTTCCGCGTGCAGTTTCAATCCTAGCGCTCCTATCACTTTGAGGATGGTGTCGAAGCCCGGAGATCGTTCCCCTGACAATGCCTTGTAAAGACTTTCGCGGGACAAGCCGGCATCCCGTGCCACCTGAGACATGCCTTTGGCGCGTGCAATGTCTCCGAGTGCCTTTGCAATGAAGGCAGCATCCCCATTAGCCTCCTCCAGGCAGGCTTCAAGATAAGCAGCCATTTCCTCCGGGGTTCGAAGGTACTCGGCGACGTCGTATCGAGTCGTGATTGTTTTTCCCATAAGATACTCCTAAAGGTTCCGTGCTAGCCTGAGTTTACGCTTTATAGAATAATCTTTCGAAAAAACTTCGTTATCCTCCTGATAACATTCGAGTTGGGC
>JAWSUF010000018.1 GCA_033549365.1 Acidobacteriota bacterium | reverse complement strand
GTCGCCTCGGAGTCGAAACGACTGAGATTGTATTTCCTTCCTCCGTATTCGCCGGAACTGAATCCGGATGAATATGTATGGAACGACCTGAAAAACAACGGAATTGGCCGGAAGATCATCCACGATCCGAACCAGATGAGGAGAGATGTTCTGGCTCATATGCGATCTCTTCAAAGATCACCAAATCTAATCAAATCGTTTTTCCAATCTCCATCGACAGCCTACGCAGCATGATGTCTATACAATAATGAGAAGATTAATAATACTTATCGTTCGACATATCCTTAAAGATGAATTCATGAAGGATTTTATTGTTCGACATACATCTATCAGAAAAATTCAATTCTTTGACGATCAGAATAGAAGTGGCGATGAATAAGGGAAAAAGATTTGGAATAGGAGGTTGGCTTCCAATGAAACATGTCGTTTTGTGGTGCTCGACCCTATTTTTTTTTCAATTCATCGGCCCATCGGAGTGCTTGGCCCAAGAGCAAAAACAGACAATCATTGAGGTAAAAATTGTTTCGAATACCGGAGGGCATAAAGTCAGAGTTGATACGAACAGAAACATCTATGTCTTGAATTCGAGAAAGCACAACATCATGGTGTTGACTCCGGCATTCAAGGTCATTCGAAGGATTGGTGGATTTGGACAAGGACCTGGAGAATTCAACATGCCGTGGGATTTTGACATTGATAAACTCAATAGATTGTGGGTTGTGGATTATTTCAATACCAGAATTCAGGTGCTCGACACAGACGGAACATCAATTGCGGTATTTCCTGTGAATCGTTCGGTTCAATCGGTGACGTGCTTATCAAGCGGAGAGGTCCTCATCAATAATGCCGGGGAAGGCCGTCTGTATTCGAAGATTGATATCCAGGGAAACATACTGGAATCGTTCGGAGTCAAAAAAGAGATTCCCTGGCTTGATCCGATGATCGAGAAATCCGATTTAAAATCGGGAAAGAAAAAAGTCTTATATGATTCTTATCCGATACTTCTGAATAGTTCTCTTATTCGCTCGGATGATATGGATAACATTTATTTGCTTTATCAATACATTCCGGTTCTTCGCAAGTTCAATCCCAAGGGAGAGATGATCTATGATGTCACCCCTGAAGCACAAAGAATCGAACAGAAAATAAAAGAAAATCAAAATATAGTAAGAAGGAATATTTTAGAAGGAGCGCTGGGATCCGGGGTCATTTTCCAGGATATTGCCATATCTCCAAAGAGTGGAAGAATCTTTGCGGTTCCAACGGTTCCCGTCATGATTATCTTCGACAATTCGGGGGAAAAAATTGATGAAATTGAATTTGTCGAAGAGGAAACTGGACGACCGCTATGGCCTTTAGGAATATGTCGGCATATTGATCATCAATGGATAGGCGTGAATGATTCTGCAACATTTGTATTTAGAATCCTAGAGTAATGTTATGTATTTTTGAAGGTGCCGGAAAATGGGGGGCCTATGCTACAGGCTTTGGTTACATAAAGCCGGGTTTCGAAATCCGGAAGGCTCTGCATGAATTCGTAGTGTTCGGCCGCGCCGCCTCCCGGCGCATCGGGTTGACCTGCTGTTCCGGGTCGTCTACAATAAGCGCCGATGGGCGAAGATGTAGTCAAAAACTGGCTGGCGCTGGCACGCTATGACATCGAGACGGCCAAGGCCATGCTCGATGCCGGTCGCTACCTGTACGTTGCCTTTACCTGCCAGCAGGCCGTCGAGAAAACTCTGAAGGCCATCATCGTCCGTCACAGGAAGCAGGCCCCTCCCCATACGCACAACCTTTTGCGTCTCGTTGAAGAAGTCAAAGATCGGCTTGACGCGGACTCCCGACGGCTGGAAACTCTGGAAAAGCTCAACGCCTATTACATCGAATCGCGATACTCCGAAGAATACGCGGAACTCACGCGCTTGATCGGAAAAAAGGAAGCTGCGGGACTTTACCGCGATACCTTGAAGATCCTGGAATGGCTGCGGGCATGCACGACGTGACGGCCGTCGTCCGCAAATTCGCCGAACTCGCCGGCCGGGAATTCCCGGTCCTGACGGTATTTTTATACGGATCCCACGCCGGGAATACGGCGCGCGAGGGCAGCGATATCGATGTCGGAGTGGTCATCCGGGGATCCGACCATGACCGGCGGCTGGCCATCGCCGCCCGTCTCTGCCGCTTGGGGCGTCTTGTCGACGTGCGCATTGAACCCCGCTGCATCTTCCAGGACGAGTACGAAAAACCTAAAGCCGCAAGCATCCTTGAGGCGATCATCCGACAGGGGCGACGCGTAGCCTGACCTGACCGCATAGGACAGGCTCATTTCTTTTTGAAGCTGACGGCCAGACTGCCGCTGCCCTCGGGGAGGATGCGGGTTTCGAAATCCGGCAGGCTCTGCATGAATTCATAGTATAAGGATTCCTTGGGGTTCTGGTTGCGTTGACATGGCGGGGTGAGTGTGGCAGCATGAATCCGCCGGCCGGGTGGACGGCCCGGCCGGAGACATGAATGAATCAGACGAGGGACCATGATGAGACACGGGCGTGATCGAAGATCTCGGATAACACCTATAACGGGCTGGGGATGCCTTGCCCTCTTTCTGGCGTTTTTCACCGCGGCCTGCGCCCGCGCCCCCGAGGTTGAAACAAAGCCTGAGTCCGCGCCTCCGCCGCCGCCGAAGTTCGCCATGCAGCCCTATCACCGGTCGATGAGCGAAGAGATGAAAACCTCTTATTCCAGGGCCGACGAAGTCCTGGTCGGCATGATCGAGGGAGTCGTCCGGGATAAAACATCCGGAACGGTCTGTTACGTCAGCGATTTCCGCCGGTTCGACAAGGACGCCATGGCCTGGGAACCCGAACAGAACACCGTCATGCAAGTCCTTCCGGAAAACCTCCTTCTCGATATCATCCGCCACGGCGAGTTCAAAAGGCTGATCGATCTCGACAAGGTGGGGATCTGCTGGGATATCGAAAACGGCCGCCGCAACATCTATCTCGTCGAGGGACAGGAAAACCTGATGTTCATCGAGTTCGTCTTTGACGAAGCCGGGCAGACGCTTACCCGGCGTCTTATCGACATCTATCCCGCAACCCGGGAATGCCGGGCGCCCGATGTCCTTGTCCTGACGGTCCGTGAGATCGCTTTAATGATGATGTGCTCTCCGCCCGCGCGGAATATGGAAGGAGTTCTGTCATGAAAAAAGCCCTCGTCTGCGGTGCCGGCGGTTTCATCGGCGGCCATCTCGTCAAAAGATTGAAAAGCGAAGGATACTGGGTGCGCGGCGCCGACCTCAAACGCTCGGAATTCGCCCCGACGACGGCCGACGAATTTCTTCTCCTTGATCTCAGGGAACAGGACAACTGTGAAAAGGCCGTCTCCCCGTCGCCCGCCGGGCCCCTGGACGAAGTCTACCAGCTCGCCGCCGACATGGGCGGCATGGGCTTCATCTCCAGCGCCGAATGCGAGATCATGCGCAACAGCGCCCTTATCAATATCCACATGACGCACGCCGCATCCAGAGCCGGCGTTTCGCGTTATCTGTTTTCCTCGTCGGCCTGCGTCTACCGCGACATGGCGCCCGATGAGCCCGACCTCTCCGAGGCGGACGCCTATCCCGCCCAACCCGATAACGAATACGGCTGGGAAAAGCTCTATGCCGAACGGATCGCCATGGCCTACGGCCGCCGCACCGGCATGGCTGTAAGAATCGCCCGCTTTCAGAACACCTACGGTCCCGAGGGAACCTGGATCGGCGGCCGGGAGAAGGCGCCGGCCGCCCTCTGCCGCAAGGTTGCCGAGATTGAAAATGGGGGAGAGATCGAGGTCTGGGGCGACGGTTCGGCCATGCGGGCCTACACCTACGTCGACGATCTCCTCGACGGCATCCGTCTTCTCATGGATTCGGATCTCGAGGACGGCGTCAACATCGGCCGTCGGGAATACGTCTCTGTGACCGAACTCGTTCGGACGATCGCCGAAGTGTCGGGAAAAAACATCGGCCTGCGATACATTCCCGGACCGGTCGGCGTCCGGGCCCGGAACTTCACCAACGACCGCATCGCGGCGATCGGTTGGACGTCGAAATTCTCCCTTCGGGACGGCATCGCCCGGACCTATCCCTGGGTCCGGGATCAAGTCGAAGCCGCCCGGAAGAAGTAGGGCGGCCTGCCGATGCCGACCGTCCCGGTCCGAAACCGGCAGGGGAAACACATCCGAGGCGGAGGGTTGGAATCGGGCGGTGCGGGGTGGGATTATCTCATTGTTACCGCGTCGAATGAAGATCAGGCGTCGGCTGCCCGGCGGCAGCTCGAGTTGCGACAAGATCTCGGTTTGCTTGGCCGGGTTTCCCGCATCGAAGTCGTTCCCGATCCCGGCGGCCGCCGGATCGGAAGCGGGGGAAGCACGATTCTCTGCCTGCTCCGGATCCTTGAGCGGGAATGCGGCGGATCCCGGATGCCCGAGAGCCGATGGCGCTGCGTCTTCGAGCGTCTTCGCATTCTGATCGTCCATGCCGGAGGCGATTCGAAGCGGCTGCCTCCTTACGGACCCTGCGGCAAGCTGTTTATTCCGGTTCCCGGCGGAGACGACCGCGTCCTCCCTCACACGCTTTTCGACCGGCAGCTTGCCAACTATCTATCGATTCCGGCTCCCGTCAACCGCCGTGGACATGTCGTGGTTGTCACGGGTGACGTTTTTCTGTCGTTCGACCCGGCGGCCGTCCGCTTTGACGGCGACGGGATCACGGACATCGGGTGTCCCGCCGACCCCGGCCTGGCGTCGCATCACGGCGTGTATGTCCCGGGGAAGAACGGCTGGGTTCGGGCCTTTTTTCAGAAACCGTCCCCGGAAAAGCTCCGCCGCGCCGGGGTTCTTGACGCTCGCGGCCGGGCCGTCATGGATATCGGAGTCAAGAGTATCAGCCCCCCGGCCGCCGTCGAACTTCTACGACTGGCCGGAGCGCGGGCCAAGGAATCCTCAGAAAAAAATATCAACTATGTCCGGGGACCTGAATTTTCCCGCTGGGTCGAAAAATTCGGCTTCGATCTCTACCGCGATGTCAGTTGCGCCCAGGGAACCGGTGTTTCTTTCGATGCCTACCTTGCCGAAGTCCGCGAGGCGGGTTCGAAAATTCCCGTCCCCATCCTGCGGCGGATCTTCGGCCGGATGTCCCGCATCCCTTTCCATGTGCGGGTGGTTCCCCGTTGCCGGTTTCTCCATTTCGGGACCCTGCGGGAACTCGTCTCCAGCGGCCGAAAAATGCTCGGCCGGGACGGCGATCCGTCTGCCGCCGGAGCTTGTCTCTCGATCGATAACGACATCCGGGACGGAGGTTCGATCTCCGGCCGCGACTCGCTCGTTGAAGGCTGTCTCATCGCGGCGCCTCTTCGTCTCAAGGGCGGTAACATCGTCGCCGGTGCTGATATTTCCCGGCCCGCGACCCTGCCCGCCCGGACGGTCCTGGATCTCCTTCCTGGAAGAAACCGGCAGGGGAGGCCGGTCCGCTTCTTCCGCTTTTACGGCATCGACGATCGCTTTCATCAACCGGACGGGCAGGGCGCTCACTACCTGAACCGTCCCTTTTCGGATTGGCTTAAGGCCATGGAAGCGAGGGATTCCGACATCTGGGATGCGACCGTTCCGGTCAAGGAGCGAAGCTTATGGAACGCCCGGCTTTTTCCGGCGCTGAAAACCGCCGTCGAAGCCGAATCCTGGATGTGGGTCTTTGGGGAATCTCCCGATCCGCTCCAAAAACGGCGTTGGCGGGAGGCCGACCGCTACAGCTTCGAGGAGATGGCGCGCCTGGCCGACCACGCGGAGTTTCATGACCGCCGCATCCGGCATCGCCTCCGGCGGATCCGGGGTTCTTGGCGGGAGATCTTGAGTCCGGCCGGTGAATTTTCGGCCCGGGAACTGGCTTTCCTCATAAAAACCACCCCCGCCCGGGAACGGCCTGAGGTTATTGCGGAAATCCTCCGGTTGATTCTCCGGCCTGACGATTCACATCGAAAAGCCCCGGTTCTTGAAGAGCTGAACTCAGCCCGGATGATTCATTCCCTGGGCTCGGCCGCCGTTTTCGCCGCGAGGGAGAAAGTTTTAACGCTTGAGACTGTTTCCGCGGCGGCGTCATGTCTGAACCGGGATGAAAGAAAACGGTGGGTTTCTCTGGGGTTGAAACCTGCCGCGGCGGGATCGGCTTCCCGATGGGGCAAACAGGTCCGGGACATTGCTTTCCACAAGCTCGGACGGGCCATCGTCGCAGGATCCGGAGATCGATGTGAACCGCCGCGCAATGCCCTGCGCAGCGACGAGATCGTCTGGGGACGGGCGCCCGCCCGACTCGATCTCGGCGGCGGCTGGTCGGACACGCCGCCGTATTCGCTCGAGCACGGGGGCTGCGTGATCAACGCCGCCGTAGATCTTAACGGCCAGCCCCCGATCCAGGCGTACGGCCGGCTCATTTCCGAACCCGAGATCCGGATCCATTCCATCGATCACGGCCTTCGCCTGGTCATCCGGGATTTTGCGGAGCTGCTTGACTATAGGAGCCCCGAAAGCCGTTTCGCTCTGGCCAAGGCCGCTTTGGCGCTCTGTGGTTTTCGGCCTGAGGCGCTTTCCTGTCGAAGAAGTAAAAAAAATCTGCCGGCCCTGCTTCGGGAATTCGGCGGCGGCATCGAACTCACGACTCTGGCCGCCATCCCGAGCGGCAGTGGTTTGGGAACATCGAGTATCATGAGCGCTGTTCTCCTCAGCGTCATCCATCGCATGATCGGCCGGAAGCCGGAGAAACGGGAGCTTTTTCATCAGGTCTTGCAACTTGAACAGGAACTGACGACGGGCGGCGGCTGGCAGGACCAGGTCGGCGGGGTGCTGCCCGGCGTGAAAATGATCACGACGGGTCCCGGACTTGTCCCGAAGCCTTCCGTCCAAAATGTTCCAGCCGGCGTTCTGGATCCCGGCCTCAACGGAGGGCGGACGCTCCTTTACTATACGGGCCTGCGCCGCCTGGCCAAAAACATCCTCCGGGAAGTTGTCGGCGCCTACCTCGATCGAGACCGCCGTTCGATCGCCACTCTCAGGGACATCCACGCCTTCCCGCAGCATCTGGCGCGCGTGATGGCGGCAAAGGATATCGAGGGATTCGGCTGCGGCCTGAACAGGGCCTGGGAACTCAAGAAGGAACTCGATCCTGAATCCACGACGCCGGTCATCGAAGGCATCCTGTCCGCCGTCCGCCCTTATCTTCTGGGCGCAAAGCTCATGGGCGCGGGCGCCGGAGGGTTCATTCTGATGGTCTGTCCCACGGCTGAAGAAACGGCGTCGGTCCGGCGGGTTCTCGAACGCCGCCCGCCGAACAGCCTGGCCCGGTTCTTCGATTTCAATATCGACACGGTTGGGCTGACGGTCACGGTCAGCTGATCCGATCCCGAAACTTTTGGCGCTTCCTCGTTTCCTGCGAACAGATATCACCAGATCGAACAGCGTCGTTATTGTTGCGGATTATCGATCTCAGTCTTGGAGATCGTTTCCGCAGAGCGTGAGACTCTGCACCGCGCTTGGCATCGGATGCAATCCGGCCGATAAAAAATACGGTGCTCAGTCCGCGTGAAAGACTTCCTCAAGAGGCGCCCACCATTCTTCCGGCGCGGCACCCGCCACAGGCTGCTGGCAGGGATCGGTCAGGGCCCACCATTCCCTCGTCTTGGGATCGGCGGCCATTTTCGCCATGTCGGCCTTGAAATCCGTCCCGTGATACTCGAAATAGGCGAACAGGACACCGTCCCGAAGGAAGATTGTGTAGTTGCGGATATGGCATTCCCGGATCGTCTTTAGAACCTCCGGCCAGACCTCACGGTGAAGCGCGAGGTAAGCCTCCTGTTTTTCCGGCCTCAGCCGGATGATCTGCCCATATCGCGTCATGGCTTTGCCTCCGGGATGGATTCAGCCGCCACTATAGACCGGGGCCGCATTGCCGATCAAGTCCGATTTTCTTGACATGGTTCGAAAACCTGCCGGCGGAATTTGATTTTCCGGATTGAAACCGATCTCCACTCAGGAACCGTTGTCTGTTGCAACCGGCATCGATTTTTTTTCTTTAAGGCAATCATGAAATGTGATATTTTATATTTCCGAGAAAACGCAAAGCGTATGGAGGATTCATCCATGTCTTTTACCCGCCGCCGCTTTTTGCAGGCCGGAGGCCTGTCGCTGGCTTCCCTGAGCCTTTCTCCGGGGACGCTGTCGTCCCTGCCCCTGTCAGACGGAGAGGAACTCCGGAACATGGTGGCCGGCGTCAAACCCCTGACGCCGGAAGATTTCCAGGCCCGCCGTGAGAAAGCCGTGCGGCTTCTGGCCGAACACGGCATGGACGCCCTTTATGTTGGGGGAGGCACGAATCTTCTCTATTTCTCCAAAGTGAGCTGGTGGCTGAGCGAGAGAGTGTTCGGCGTGGTTCTGAGCCGGAAGAAGGATCCGGTCTGGATCTGCCCGGCCTTCGAGCTCAAGAGAGCCGAAGAGCTCGTTCCCGAAGGGCATGAGATCCGGACCTGGGATGAACACGAAAATCCCTATCGACTCATCGCGGGTGTCATGAAGGATATCGGGGCTTCAGCGGGCCGGCTGGCCGCCGCGCCGGATCTGCGGGCCTTCGAAATATTCGGATTGAAAAAGTATCTCTCCGGAGCCGAGATCGTTGAAGGCGCTCCAATCACCGAGGGTTGCCGGGGCATCAAGGATGCCAAGGAAATCGCCTACATGGATCTGGCCAACCGGATCACCAAGATCGCCTACCGCGAGGGCTTCAAGCAGCTCCGCGAGGGCATGACCACGAGGGAGCTCTCAGCCGCCATCGCCGCCGCGACCCAGAAAATGGGCGTCCAAGGAGGCGGCGGTCCGCAGTTCGGACCGTTGACGGCCTTTCCCCACGGATCCCGGATTCAACGCAATCTCCAGCCGGGGGACATCGTTCTCGTCGACGGCGGCTGTGGCGTCGAGGGATACCGCTCCGACGTGACCCGGACGGTCGTGTTCGGAACGCCGACCGACAAACAGCGCAAGGTCTGGGACATCGTCCGCAAAGCCCAGGCGGCCGCTCTGGCCGCGGCGCGGCCCGGCGTGACCTGCGAGACTCTGGACCGGACGGCCCGCAAGGTCGTCGAGGATGCCGGATACGGTCCCGGCTACAAGTATTTCGCCCATCGCCTTGGGCACGGAATCGGCATGGAAGGCCATGAATATACGTATCTCGTCAAAGGCAACACCCTCAAGCTCGAACCCGGCATGACTTTCAGTAACGAACCCGGGATTTACATCTACGACGAGTTCGGCATCCGCATCGAGGATTGTTTTGTCGTCACCGAAGACGGCGCCCGGCACCTTGGAGGGATGGAGTCGACGGCCATCGACGAGCCTTTCGGGACGGCCTGACCGGAGCGAACGATTTCTCTCTGTTGCCGAAAACGATGTCCGCGATGTCCGTTCACGGTATCAAGATGAAATCCGCCGCTGCAGCGGTTCTGCTGGCGGCTCTTTGGCTTCCGCTTGCGCCCCGGATCCTTGAAGCGGCCGATCCTCCGCAGGAAAAAACGATTCGGGCCCGCCGCCTCGCCGAACCGCCGCGCATCGACGGCGTGCTCTCGGAGGCGGTCTGGACGGTCGAAGGAGCGAGCGAGTTCATTCAACGCGATCCGGTTGACGGCGCCCCGCCCTCCGAGACGACGACGGTTTGGGTTGCTTTCGACGAAACGCATATCTACGTCGCCGCCCGGCTTGCCGATTCCGACCCATCCCGCATTTCCGGCATTCTCGGACGAAGGGACGAACTCGTCGATTCCGACTGGTTTTTCATCGCCCTGGATTCCTATTTCGACAGGCGAAGCGGTTACTATTTCGGCGTCAACCCGGCCGGTTCCATTTGCGACGGAACCCTGTTCAACGATGAGGACAAAGACGAGACTTGGGACGGCGTCTGGGAAAGCGCCGCCCGCGTCGACGATGGCGGCTGGTCGGTCGAGATCCGTATTCCGGCGCAGCAGCTCCGGTTCAAGAAAAGAGATGAGCAGGTCTGGGGTGTGAACTTCCGCCGGATCATCAAACGCAAAAACGAGGAGGTCTTTTTCTCCTGGGTGCCAAAGGAGGAGAGCGGTTATGTCTCCCGGTTCGCCGTATTGACCGGACTTGATGGCCTTCGTCCGGGACGGAGCACCGAGGTCTGGCCCTATGTCACGGCCCGGGCGGGTCTCAGTCCGGCTGAGGAGGGGAATCCTTTCCGGACCGGGAGCGAAGCTTCGGGGAACGCCGGCTTTGATCTCAAGGTCGGACTGAGGAGCGATCTGACACTCGACGCCACCGTCAATCCCGATTTCGGCCAGGTCGAAGTTGACCCCGCCGTCATCAACATCAGCGACCAGGAAACTTACTATGTCGAAAAGCGGCCGTTCTTCATCGAGGGCGCCGATATCTTCCGTTTCGGCACCCAGGGGGCAAGCCAGACGCGGAGCTACGGTTGGGCTCTGCCCGCTTTTTTTTACAGCCGACGCGTCGGGCGGGCGCCGCAGGGAGCGGTCCGCACGGCCGGCTTCGTCGATTCGCCCGATTGGACGCCCATCCTGGCCGCGGCCAAAATGACCGGCAAAGTCGGACGCGGCTTCAGCCTCGGCGCCGTGGCCGCCCTGACCGGAAGCGCGGAGGCGGAAATCGACCGGGCCGGAGCCCGATCGACGCTCGAGGTGGAGCCGCCGACCGGTTACGGTGTGCTCCGCGGGCTCAAGGAATTCGGGGAAGGGCGTAGCGGACTCGGTTTCATCGCCACATCCGTTTTCCGGGATTTGGAGGATTCCGATTTGGCCGGGCGGCTTGCGCGAAACGCGGTCGTCTTCGGCGTTGACGGCTGGCGCTTTCTCGACAAGGACAAAATCTGGGCCCTGACCGGCTGGCTGGGGGGCAGCGCCGTCTCCGGCAGCCGAGAAGCCCTGACCCGGCTCCAGAAATCCTCCCTTCACTATTTTCAGAGGCCTGACGCCGCATACGTCAATATCGACGAAGAGGCGACATCGTTGTCAGGCTGGGCGGGCCGGGCCGTCCTCAACAAACAGCAGGGCCGGTTCGTTTTCAATGCAAGTCTGGGCGCCATGTCTCCCGGTTTTCAGGCGAACGACCTCGGCTATCACACGCGGGGGGATCTCACAAACGGCCACGTTCAAACCGGGTTCCAATCCTTTCACCCCGGACGGATTTTCCGGAGGTGGATCGGCACTCTGACATACTACCGGACTCACGATTTCGGTGGTGAGCGGATCGGGGAGTACTGGTATCTCGACGGCGAAGCCCAGTTTCTCAATTATTGGAAAGCCGTTCTTCACCTGGATTATGAGCCTCCGAAATACAGCCATTATCTCACCCGGGGCGGCCCGATGGCCCTCTATCCTTCGGGTCAGACCTTGCGCGGATCCCTCTCATCCGATGATAGAAAGACGCTCGTCGGCGGGGTTCGAGGGCATTACCGGACCCATCCGGACGGCGGCTACAACTGGTCCTGGGGAGTCTCGCTTCTCTGGAAACCCGGACCGAACCTGCGGCTGTCGGTGAATCCGTCTTACCAATTCCGCTATGCCCAGGGGCAGTGGATCATGGCCGTTCCCGATCCTCTGATGACGGCGACCCTGGGCACGCGCTATGTCCTGTCCGACGTCGACCAGAGGACTTTTCCCGTGGAAACCCGAGTGAGTTGGACCTTCACGCCGAAACTCAGCCTCCAGGTCTATCTTCAACCCTACATCGGGACCGGAACGTTCTCGAAATTCAAGGAGCTGGCCGCGGTCCGGACGTTCGATTTCAATTTCTACGGCGAAAACGGCTCGACCATCGCCTATGACGGACGGACCTATTTCGTGGATCCGGACGGCGACGGTCCGGCCGGGCCGTTTTCCTTCCCCGACCCGGAATTCAGTCTCAAGTCTCTCCGCGGGACGGTCGTTCTCCGCTGGGAATATCGGCCGGGCTCCATGCTCTACCTTGTCTGGACGCAGAGGCGGGAGGATCATTCGCGGCCGGGGGTGTTCGACCCGGGCCGGGATTTCCAGGATCTCCTGAGTGCCCCGGGAGACAATATCTTCCAGGTCAAGTTCACCTATCGCTTCGAGCTGTAATCCGTTTTATCGGAGAACAATTCCGCCGGGGTTCTCCGGATCGGCAACCACGATCAGGAAGTTTTCAAGGGGGCGGAGGTCCGGGATCCGGATGCGGATTTCGTATCGGGCGGGCCTCTTGGTGTCGATGGTCAGTCCCTTGACGTATCGGTTCCGGGAAAGACCGGTGAAGTCCAGTCTGCCGTCTCCGGCCCGGTGCCGGTCGGCCTCCGCCAGCCGGAACTCCCGGACCCGGACGATGGGTTCGGAGGATTCGAGACGTCCCGAAAACTCCCGCCTGTCGTCGCTCCACCATCGGATGTGGAGTTCGCCTCCGGATTGACGGATCAGGACTCCGGCGGGCAGGCCCCGGATTTCCCCGATTCTCTGAATCCAGCGGGCCTCAACGTCGGGAGACGGGGCGTAGGCGAGCGCATCGGCATATTCGCGAACGGCGTCCTCCTTCATGTCCCGGGCAAAATGGGCTTCGGCGCGTAGGGTGTGCGCGGCGGTGCGGACCTCGTTGATGCGGCGGTCGGCCGGCAGGATCCGGTCCGGGAGTTCCGCCGCCGTTGCCGCATCTCCCCGGTCCAGAGCCAACCGGGCATTATGAATGAGATAAAAATTGATGTTTTCGTGGAAGGCTTGTTCGATGTCGCCGCCGATGTTCAACCGGGGCCGAAGGAGAGAACGGGGGTTTTCGGCGGGCCGAAGAGACAGGGTGTCGAGGATCTCCAGAGCCTCGACATCGCGTCCCGCGATCAAATTCATATAAGCCCGGGAAAGATCCGTGCGCCGGTGTGCGTCCTCCTCGATCGGCAGCGTCTTGAAGAACGATGTCCATTGCCGGACTTTGTCAAGCAGGGATGTTTCCGGGTCGGCATGACGGATCAGGGTATAGGGCGGGATCGATCGAATGTCCATGTGGATCGAGAGGGATTCCAAACGGCGGGCGGCTTCCGCGCTGAGGCGTCTCTTATGGAGAAGAACCCAGAGGTTGGCCGGTCTGGAGTGATTCATAAGGAAATGCTCACCGCCTGTTTCGAAAAAGATGAGGCCGGGCTGTTGCGTTCCGGGAAGATCGAGCGGCCGGACGAAGATGAAAGCCAAGGGGTTGACGAGGCCGTCGGAAAGAATCATGTCGTCCGGGTCGGCGCCCTTTGTCATGACGGAGACAACCTCGCGGTTCTTCGGCAGAGACATCCATTCCCATTGGGTCATGCGGTATTCCCAGAGGCCGGCGCCTTCTCCCAGCAAAACCGCGCCGGCGAAAACAACGCGCCAGACGGTCCGGGCCGGTTTTTTCCGGGCGGCGAAATCGTCGATGGCGGAGAACCCCCGGGCCATGAGCAGAAAGAGAATCGGCGTCAAAAAGATGAATTTGTTGTCCTGGCCGCTTTTGTAGACATCGGCCGGGTTGGAATACACGAATAAAATGAAGGGCAGCGTAAGATAGATGAAAAAAAGAACCGATTCCCGGGTCTTGTCTTTCAGACAGAACATGAGGCCGGCGACGGCCAGAAGGATCTTGGCGAAGAAGAGAAGCGGCCAGACCTCGTAGTCCAGGAGGCGGGGAAAGGTTTCCCGGATGAAGGGGATCAGAGCCAGCCCCGTTTGGCCGCCGAACAACCCCCGGACGCTGGTTTCAAGAAGGCCGAAAAAACTCACCTCGCCGGCTGAAGCGTTTCGGGTGGGAAGATAGAGGATGTAGGTTACGGCCAGGGAGACCGCCGAGGCGGCCGAGAACCAAAGCAGGGGACGGAGCGGGGAAGATTTGCGCTTTTCCGGATCCTTGAGACGCTTCATCCAAAAGGCGGCCGTCCACAGCGCGAGCGCCGTCCCGTGAACGGGCAGGAGAACCAGTTGAATGAAATGCAGATAGGCGCCGAGAATCATGGAGACGGCATATCCCGCCCAAAACACCCACCGGTTGTCCTTGACCGCCCTGATAAAAAAATAGAGCGCAAGAAGCGAAAAAAGAAGCAGTCCCGTATAGGCGCGGGCCTGCTGGGAAAAATAGATGAATGGGCCGGACGTCGCCGCGAAAAGAGACGCGACGGCGGCTTCCCTTTTTCCAAAGACGTGCATCCCGATGAGAAAAAGAACCGCGACGGCGAGAATCCCGAAGACGGCTGCCGGCAGGCGGGCCATGGCCTCGACTTGTCCGGCCGGCAGAAGGACATGGACGAGAGCCGGATAGAGAACGCTTCCGTAATTGGTCCGGAGAACCTCCGGAAGAGGCAGGGTCGCCGGAAGGACGGTGTGATGCGGTTCGTCGAAATAGAGGGGGCGGTCCCCCAGGCGATGGAGGCGCAAAAACGCCGCCCCCGCCAGAATCAGAGCGAGGATCAGGACGGTTCCGGTTTTGCTGCGGGGGATCATGGCCTCGATCTACTTCCCGAGCAGCGCCAGCCTCAGAACCGTGAAAAGCGATTCGAAGGCCACGCCGATATTCATTTTGGATTCGCCCTGTTCGCGTTCCCGGAAGGTGAACGGAATCTCCTCGGTCCGGAAACCGCGCCGCACCGTTCGATGGACGAGTTCAATCAGAAAGGCGTTCTGTTTTCCCCGGAGGGATTCGAAATCGATGTCTTCCAGGACCTGCCGGCGGAAACACTTGAAGGCCGTTGTGGTGTCCGTGGTCGGCAGGCGCAGCATCAAGCGGATGAAGTCGTTTGAAAATTTGCTTAAAAGCAGACGCTTGAAGGACCAGTTGTGAACGCGGACGCCGCGGTAATACCGGCTGCCGAAAACGGCGTCCCGGGATTTGATCCTGTCGAGAAACAGCGGCAGAACGGCGGGATCGTGGGACAGATCGGCGTCCATCTGAAGGATTGTGTCGTAACCCGCGTCCAGCGCCCGGCGGAAGCCCGCCTGGTAGGCGCGGCCCAGGCCTTCCTTTTTTTCGCGGTGCAGGACCTTCACGCCGGGGTCTTTTCGAGAGATGGCTTCGGCCTCCTGTCCGGTGCCGTCGGGGGATGAATCGTCGACGATCAGGATGTCGAGGGGAACGCCCTGTTTCCGGATCTCGGAGACAAGCGCGGCCAGCCCCTCGCGCTCGTTGTATGTCGGGATGACGACGCAGGCTTTCACGGCAGTCAAGATAATTGAAAGGGGAGGGGAAGTCAATTTGCCGGCCGGGCGGCTCTGATCTTGACAGCGCAACAAGCGAAGAATAGCATAATATCCGTGCCTCAACATCAGATTTTCGCGATGAAACTTGCCAGGGTCTATCCCCTCTACGTTCAAAAGGCGGAACGCAAAAATCGGACGAAAGAAGAAGTCGACGAAATCATCTTCTGGTTGACCGGTTATAACCAGGCAGGATTGCAGCGGCAAATCGAGCAGGAAAACGATTTGGAAACCTTTTTTGCTCAAGCCCCGGCCATTCATCCAAACAGCTCGCTTATCAAAGGCGTCGTCTGTGGAGTTCGCGTGGAAGACATCGAAGATCCGCTGATGAAAAAAATACGCTGTTTGGACAAGCTGATCGATGAGCTCGCAAAGGGAAAGACACTGGACAAGATTTTGCGACGGTAATCCCTGTGTATCACGTACGGCGGGCGTTAAAAACTGGTTGCTACTTACGGTCGCTTCACGACCCGCCGCTGATTGGGACCGGTTAGGTGTATAATAACCTACATTCCCCACGAATCCGGGGCTGAATGTCGGCATTTAATTCGCCTTCCATTCTATCGCTCAGCGATTAGCTGATGCATCCATTTCAAGAGTTGATACGCCGTGCCGACGAGGTCCGGATGCATATAGCCGGAGATCGCTACCGAAACCGGCGAAAGGCGTTGAATCGGCTTCGCGCCATCGAAAATCGCCAAAACAAATATTTCAAGATTGTTTCGTGCGGAATATTTAGGTTGACGGTAACCCTCATCATAGATCTTGACAATCGGGCTTATTATGGTACCATATAAAGACCGGAGGTGCTGAAATGAACTTATCTGAAGACATAAAACCTATCACCTACCTTAAATCCAGAGCAGCTGATTTACTCAAACAAATAAACGAAACGCATCGACCGGTCGTGATCACTCAAAATGGAGAACCGAAAGCTGTGCTGCAGGATCCGGAGAGTTATGAGAATATGAGGAATGCCCTGGGCATATTGAAGCTTATCTCACAAGGAGAAGAAGATATCAAAGCTGGGAAATCAAAATCTCAAGAAGAAGTTTTTGCAAATATTGAGAATCTCCTGAGAAAAAAAATGAAATGAAAAGAATATATGAGATCATATGGTCTGAGACATCAGAGAAGGATCTCATAAGCATTATAGAATACATTGCTCAAAATAGCCCCTCAATTGCCTATGATAAGTTCAAGGAAATTAAGGAAAAAGCATCGTGTCTTTATTCTTTTCCAGATAGAGGACGCATCCTTCCTGAACTTCAAGAACAAGGAATTACTCAATATCGTGAGTTAATAGTATCCCCTTGGAGAATCATTTATAGAATATCAAAGAAGAGTGTTTATGTAGTATCTGTCTTAGATTCAAGACGGAATGTTGAGGACATTCTCTTAAAAAGATTAATTGGGTCCATGCTGTAAACCTGCCGACAAAGGCATCCAGTCCGACGCGCTAACGCGCGCGGCTGGTGCGCCGGCCGTTAACCTTGACAGGAACTATAAGCGATGTATAATCTAGATGTATACATCACTGGAGGTGCGACATGGTGCGAACGCAGATATACCTGACAGGTCGTCAGCGCGACGAATTGGCGGCCATTGCCAAGACGGTTGGGAAAAAGCAGAGCGAACTCATTCGAGAGGCCGTTGATCGCCTCATCGACGAAGAGGGCCGCAACAGGCGGGAGATTGTATTGCGCGAGGCTGCCGGAATCTGGAAGGACCGTGAGGATCTCCCTGATTTTAGAGCCATGCGGGCCGAATGGGATAGGATCTGATCATGGCCGGGGCCATACTCCCTGACACGGATGTTCTTGTGGATTTCTTTCGGGGTTCCAGCAAGGCGGTTGCCTTTGTCAATGCCAATTCCTCCCGGATCATCTTGTCATCCGTTGTCGTTGCCGAGTTGTATGCCGGAGTTAAAGGCGATGCTGAACAAACGACAATCGAGAACTTCGTCTCATTATTCCGAGTCATTCCTGTCGATGTCGAGATCGCGAAGGCCGGCGGACAGTACAAAAGGGATTATGGCAAGTCGCACGGAGTCGGACTTGCCGATGCCATCTTGGCTGCGACCGCTAAACTCGAAGATGCGGAATTCAAGACGTTGAATACCAAACACTATCCAATGATGAAGGGCTTGTCACCTGCCTACAAAAAGCCATAGAAGGCCGGCAAACGGCTTCAGCGGACGCTGAAAGGCCGCGCCGCTGATAAGGCTGCGTTCGCCCGGGCGATTTCTTGACATCCCTCCAAGAAGCGAGTCATAATCCATTTATGAAAATGGGGGCTCAACTGAACCGGTTGTCAAAAGCCCGATGTGCGATTCATCAAGCAGGATGACATGAGCGATCAGACGATATTCAAAGCCTTCTTCAAGGAACTCCACGCCGTTGCGCAACATGGCGATGCGCGCGAGGAAAGCTTCTACCCCGCACTTGCCGACATGCTGAAGACGCTTGCCGAGTCGACCGGACGCAGGCATGTCCGCGTCACCACGCTCCCGAAGCCGACCGACGCGGGCAACCCCGATTTTCGCCTCTGGAACGGCAAGGACCGGATTGTCGGCTACGTCGAAGCCAAGAAGCCGGCCGAAGAACGGCTGGACGCGATCGAGGACTCGGAACAACTCAGGCGCTACCGAGCCACCTTCCCGAACCTCGTCCTCACCAACTTCTTCGAGTTCCGCCTTTACCGCAACGGCGAACTCATGCAGACGGTGCTTGCCGCCCGCCCCTATGCACTCACACGCCTGCGCACAACCCCAGTCCTCGAAAAATCCGGCGACCTGCATGCCCTGCTCGACCGGTTTCTCGATTTCTCGCTGCCGAAGGTATTCACGGCGGAATCGCTTGCCGTGGAGCTGGCCAAGCGCACGCGCTTCCTGCGGGATGTGGTTGCTCAGCAACTCGGGCAGGAAAAGGACGCGCCCGGCGTTCTGTCAGGATTCTTCGAGGCATTCCGGACCTTCCTGATCGGCACCCTCACGCCCGAAGACTTCGCCGACCTCTTTGCGCAGACCATCACCTACGGCCTATTCGCCGCCCGCACCCGCTCCGGTGAGGGGTTCAGCCGCCGTGCCGCGTTCGACAGCATCCCGCACACCATCGGTGTCCTTCGCGATCTGTTCCGCTTCATCTCCCTGGGCGACCTGCCCGACCAACTCGCCTGGTGCGTGGACGACATCGCCGAAGTGCTCGCCGTCTCCGACGCCCCCGGCATCCTCGACCGCTACTACCACGAGGGCAAAGGCAGCGACCCCATCGTCCATTTCTATGAGACTTTCCTCGCGCACTACGACCCCGCCGAGCGCGAACGCCGGGGCGTCTATTACACGCCCGAACCGGTCGTCGGCTACATCGTCCGCTCCCTCCACGGCCTGCTCAAGACCGACTTCGGAAAACGCGACGGCCTTGCCTCCGAGGGCGTGACTCTGCTCGATCCGGCCGCCGGCACCATGACCTTCATCGCCCGCGCCGCCCAGCAGGCTGTCGCCGAGTTCGAGACCAAATACGGCAAGGGCGGGCGCGAGGATTTCATCCGCCGCCACATCCTCAAGAACTTCTACGCCTTCGAACTCATGATGGCCCCCTACGCCGTCGGCCACCTCAAGATGAGCTTCTTTCTTGAAGAGCTTGGCCATCGTCTCGCCGACGATGAGCGCGTCCCGTTCTACCTCACCAACACCCTCGACACCGAGGAACTCGAGCAAAGCCGCCTTCCCGGCTTCTCCGCGCTGGCGGAAGAATCCCGACTTGCCGGAGTCGTCAAGAAACAGACCCCCATTCTCGTTATTCTCGGAAATCCGCCCTATTCCGGCCATTCCACCAACATCGGCGATTGGATCCGCAGACTCATCGACACTTACAAGCAGGTGGACGACAAGCCCCTGGGAGAAAAGAACCCGAAGTGGTTGCAGGACGACTATGTCAAGTTCCTGCGCTTCGCCCAATGGAAAATAGAGCAGGCCGAGCGCGGTGTCGTCGGCATGATCACCAATCACGGCTACCTCGACAACCCGACCTTCCGCGGCATGCGCCAAAGCCTCATGCGCACTTTCGACGACATCTACATCCTCGACCTGCACGGCAATTCGCTTAAGAAGGAGACCTGCCCTGACGGCAGCCCCGACAAGAACGTGTTCGACATCCGCCAGGGTGTCGCCATCGCATTCTTTGTTAAGCGAGGTGGCAAGACGAAGGCCGATGCTGTTGTACGTCATGCGGAATATTATGGCCTTCGGGAAGCCAAGTACGACTGGCTGAACATGCACGATCGTGAAAAAATGAAATGGAATAAGGTCCATCCTTCCTCGCCCTTTTATATGTTTATACCCCGCGACGCTGCGCTTGAAGCACAGTACAACGGCTTCCCCAGTATTTCTCAGGTTTGCCCTGAAAATGTGATTGGTCTCTTTACTGCACGGGACGCATTGACCATTCAGTGGTCACCTGAGGAAGTCTGGAAAGTTGTCACTGTATTCTCGCGAATGGATCCTGAGTTAGCCCGGCATGGATATCGGCTCGGAAAGGACAGGCGAGACTGGAGGGTGAGGTTCGCTCAAAAAGATTTACTGGATTCGGGTCCAACACGCGATAGGGTTGTGCCTATTCTCTATAGGCCATTCGATCTACGGCATACCTATTATACGGGCCGTTCGCGTGGATTCATGTGCATGCCCCGCCCCGAAGTCATGCGCCACATGCTTCCTGGTGACAACCTTGCGTTCTGTATTGGGCGGCAGGGTCAGGTTGTGGGGAAAAGGCAATGGAACCTGGTTTTCTGTACCAATAACATTGACGATCTAAACCTGTTCTACCGGGGCGGGAACGTAATGTTTCCCCTCTACCTCTACCCGACCGCCGACCGAAAAGATCTTTTTACTCATCATGAACCCTCCGAACGTCGCCCGAACCTGAATCCGGCCATTGTCACCGAGCTGGTGACAGCTTACGGCAAAGAGCCCACGCCGGAAGACATTTTCCATTATATCTACGCCGTGCTTTACGCGCCCGCGTACCGGAAGAAATACGCCGAGTTTCTGAAAATGGACTTCCCCCGTATTCCCTTCACGGCAGATGCGGAGTTGTTTGAGAAACTGGCAGCTATGGGAGAGAAACTCGTCGGGCTGCACCTGCTCAAGTCCCCAGATCTCGACCCACCTGCCTGCCGATTCGAGGGGGAAGGCGATGGCCGCATCGGCAGAGATCGGAAGACCGGCATGCGCTATGATGCCAAAGAACAGCGCGTCTACATAAACGCCTCGCAGCACTTCGCGCCGGTGCCTGAAGCCGTCTGGATATATCAGGTCGGCGGCTACCAGGTTTGTGAGAAGTGGCTTAAGGACCGGAAAGAACGCCGCCTTGAACTCGATGACATCCGCACCTACTGCCGCATCGTGACCGCACTGGGCCGGACCATCGAATTGCAACGCGAGATCGACGCCCTCTATCCCGAGGCGGAACGAGAGATCGTTTCCATGACGGATTCTGAAAAGGAAAGCAAAACAGACAACCCAACAAAAAAGTAACCGAGGATTCAGGCGTCCACAAGATGGACAGAAGACATAGAATGATCATCCAGCGTCGCTTCGCTCCGATCCGTGGACATTTTATGCCGGAATCAGCGGCCGGTTTGACCGGAATAGCCACTTGACACCCGATAGAATGTGAGTACAATGTAATCACATTCTTTGAGCAGTGAGGTGATAAGATGAGTACGGTTGCTCGGACTCGGATTGTCAAAATCGGCAACTCCAAGGGCGTGCGAATCCCCAAGCTCCTCCTGGATCAGCTCGAGTTGGGCGAGGAAGTCGAGTTGGCCGTCGAGGAGGATCAGTTGATTATCCGTCCGGTGTGTCGTTCGCGCGACGGATGGGACGCGGCATTCCGGGACATGGCCAAGCGGGGTGATGACCGGATGCCGGATGAGACGGCGGTCAGTCTCACGAAGTGGGATAAGGACGAGTGGGAATGGACGTGAGGCGATTTGAGGTGTACCTGGTGAATCTGGATCCAACGGTGGGAAGCGAGATCCGGAAGAAGCGCCCGTGTGTCGTGGTGTCGCCGGCCGAGATGAACCGGCACATCAGAACGGTGATCGTGGCGCCGATGACGACGAAGGGGCGGGATTACCCAACGCGAGTGAAGTGCCGCTTCGGGGGAAAAGATGGTCAGGTGGTGCTGGATCAGTTGCGGACAGTGGACAAGGAGCGACTGGTCCAGAGGCTTGGGGAGATTGACGGCAGGACAGGCCGGGCGGCATTGAGCGTGCTGTCGGAGATGTTCGCAGAGTAAGTGGAGATGTTAGGCAGAAATTCCATCGCCGCGATAAGCCCGATTTTCTTGACATATCACGCGGTTCTGAGTAAATATACCCATGTGGAAAGCGGGGTTTATAAAGAACTGTCGGCTTGGCCGTCCTATTTACGGGAAAACAGGACTCCATATTCCTTTAAAAAGCCGCGGTTACTCGACCTTCTCCGAGAATCTTTGCGCTCCCGTCATTACAGCCACCGAACGGAACAGACATATTGCAACTGGGCGCGACGATTTATCTTTTTCCATGGAGTCCGTCATCCTGCCGAAATGGCCGAGCCTGAGATCAATTCATTTCTCACCCATCTGGCCGTTAATGAAAAAGTAAGCGCCTCGACTCAGAACCAAGCGCTTGCGGCTCTTCTTTTCCTCTATCGCCACGTCATTGGGCGCGAGGTGGGTGACCTGGGCCAAGTCATCCGCGCCCGTAAACCCACGCGCCTTCCCGTGGTCATGACCCGCGACGAGGTGAAATCCGTCCTTGCGCAACTCACCGGTTTTAAATGGCTAATGGCATCGCTCATGTATGGAGCAGGTCTCAGGCTTAGCGAATGCCTGCGTTTGCGTGTACAGGACATCGATTTTGGGCAGAACGAGATTCTCGTCCGTGACGGCAAAGGGGCGAAAGACCGGATCACGATGTTGCCCATTTCTCTCAAGGTTCCGCTTCAGGATCATCTGACGAAGGTCAAGGAGATCCACGCAAAGGATTTGGCTGCTGGATGGGGGCGCGTTCAATTGCCCGAAGCTTTGGACCGAAAGTATCCAAACGCACCTTCTGAATGGCGCTGGCAGTGGATCTTCCCCCAAGAAAACCGCTGGAGGAATACGAAGACCGGAGAAGAGGGACGCCATCACATTGATGAATCTATCCTTCAAAAAGCCGTGAAGGACGCGGTTACCCGGGCTGGATTGACCAAGCGAGCCACATGCCATACTTTCCGTCACTCTTTCGCCACACATCTGTTGGAAGGAGGCTATGATATACGGACGGTCCAGGAACTCTTGGGCCATAACGATGTCAAAACGACGATGATTTACACGCATGTCCTCAACCGCGGACCGGCCGGAGTTCGGAGCCCGGTTGATGGTCTTTGAGCTGATCATGAAGAATATTATGCCGATCCGTATAAAACGCTATGATAATAACATCATGTTGCCGGGAGATGTTGAAAACAATGCAATTAGGCCCGAAATGATGCCGTATTCGCAGGCGTCTTATACGGCACTCAATGCCGTCCTTAGGGTTATATATGGATACATATAAACATTGTTCGGCGGCGGATGACATGCGTGTAAATGAGGTGCCGGCGTCATGAGAGGGCAG
>JAWSUF010000017.1 GCA_033549365.1 Acidobacteriota bacterium | reverse complement strand
TAAGGGCTTAGCCAAACTGACGGAAACATATTAAGTGTATTATTATCAATAAAATACCAAAGCCAAGCAACAGAGGAGGAGAAATGAGGACAACACATCGGCCGGTTTTCGGGGGAGGGCTTGCCGTTTCGGCTTTCCTGCTTATTGCATTGTTCGTTTACGCCGACAAGGGCGGCATGACGCCGGCGGATGTGATGGCCACAAAAACGGTTTCATCCGCGGCCCTCAGTGCCGACGGCCGTTGGGCGGCCACGACCGTCAGCGTGCCCCGCGGCATCACGGAAGATCCCGGCGGAGCCTGGTCCGAACTCTATGTCGTCTCGCTGCCGTCCGGCGAAATCCGCCCGTTCGTCACCGGCCGGGTCAACGTCCGCTCGCCGCAGTGGCGACCCGGCGATAAGGAGCTGGGGTTCATCACCTCGCGCGGCGACGGCGCCCGTCCCCAGGTCTGGGCCATCCCGGTCACCGGCGGCGAAGCGCGCGCCCTGACCACATCGCCGACCCCGGTGATCGACTATCGCTGGCATCCGAAAGCCAACCACCTGGCCTATATCGCCCAGTCTCCTCCCGATGAAAAGGACCAGGTGCTCCGCCGGCGCGGTTTCGATTTCATCTATTACGAGGAAAACCTCCGCCACAGGAATCTCTACATCCTCGACCTCGACCGCCCCATCGGTCCGGATAATCCCGCCGTCCTCACCAAGGATGTGACGGTCTGGAGCTTCGAATTCAGCCCCGACGGCCGGTCGATCGCCCTGGCCTGCTCGGAAAAGAACCTCGTCGACCACCAATACATGTTCCAGGAGGTCAAGCTTCTCGACCTCCAGTCGGGCGATATGCGCTCCCTGATCAAGCACAGCGGCAAACTGGGCGGTTTTGCCTTCAGCCCCGACGGCGCCCACGTCGCTTACACGGCATCCCTGGACCTCAACGATCACGCCGTAAGCCAGGTCTATCTCATCTCCGTAAAAGACGGCGCGACGAAAAATCTCACGCCTCCGGATTTCAAGGGACACATCTCCTGGGCGGACTGGCGCGACAACCAAACTCTCGTTTATCTGGCTTCCGAAGGCGTCTGGAACAACCTCTATACCGTGCGCACCGACGGCGGGCAGCGCAACCGGATCCTGGCCGGAGAAGGGGAGGGACTGGTCTTTTCGCGGCCCTATTTCAGCGCATCAGGAAAGGACGCCCTGCTCCTGGGCCAGACACAGCGCATCCCATCTGAACTCTTCCATTGGACACCCGGGAAATCTCCGCGCGCTCTCAGCGACCTCAATCCCTGGGTGCGCGACCGACGCCTGGGCCGCCAGGAAATCATCCGCTACAAGGCCCGCGACGGCATGGAGATCGAGGGGCTGCTCGTCTATCCGGTCGATTATCGGGAAGGCGAAAAATATCCCCTGATCGTCACCGTTCACGGCGGCCCCGAGGCTCATTATTCGAACGGCTGGCAGACCGGCTATCTCCACCCCTCCCAGGTCCTGGCCGCCCGCGGTTATCTTGTCTTTCTCCCGAACTACCGGGCCAGCACCGGCTACGGCGTGCCCTTCGCCATGGAGGGTTTCATGGATCCGGCCGGCAAGGAATTCGATGACATCGCCGACGGAATCGAGCACTTGGCGGTCGCCGGCCCGGCCGATCCCGACCGCGTTGGCCTCGGCGGCGGGTCCTACGGCGGTTATGCCGCAGCCTGGTTCTCCTCTTACTACACGCGCCTCGCCCGGGCGACGACGATGTTCGTCGGCATCAGCAACCTGATCAGCCGGCGCGGTACGCTCGACATCCCCTACGAGGAGCTCTATGTCCACTCCGGGAAAAAGCTCGAGGAGATGTGGCAGCTCAGCCTGGAACGCAGCCCGCTCTACCATGCCCACCAGAGCCGGACCGCGGTTCTGATCCTGCACGGCACCGAGGACACGCGCGTCCATCCCAGCCAGAGTCTGGAATATTACCGGCGTCTGAAAATGACCGATCACCCGGCCGTTCGCATGGTGTTGTATCCCGGAGAGGGCCACGGCAACGCCCGTCAGACCGGACGCTGGGATGTGCTCTGCCGTCATCTGCAGTGGTACGACTGGTACGTGCGGGACAAAAAGCCCCTCGACGGACCGATGCCGCCGCTCGACGTCAGCGAATGCTTCGGCCTCGATCCGGCGCCCAAGAAGTGAATCAGACGGCGGTGCAGCTCAGCGGCCCATGGCCCTGAGCCCTTCGAGGCAGCCCCTGATGCCGTCGAGCGAATCGGGGCCGGTCTCGTGCTCGACGATATACCAAAGCGTCCCCGCGGTCGTTTCACAAGCCTCGAAGACGTCCTTCCAGGGAACATCGCCCTCGCCGATGACGGCGCCGTTCGGGCCGCCCTCCTCCTTGAGGTGAACGGTCAGGGAGCGACCGGGGTATTTCCTCAGCATGGCCACGGCGTCGCCGCCCCCGGCCAGGCAATTCCCGGTGTCGATCTGCATGAGGACACGTTTGTCGGTATTGTCGAAGAAGATCTCCCACGGCGTCGTTTCGCCCAGCTTCTTGAAATCGTGGGCATGAGCATGGTAGCCGATCCTCATGCCCAGGGCTTCGGCCCGGGGCAGAATCTCGTTGAATATGCGGGCGAACTCGAGCCAGCCTTTTTCGTCGACGGCCATGAGGCTTGGAACGATGAGATACGGGTTTCCCAAAACCGCATTCAGTTCGGCGGTGGCTTCGAGGGCATCTCCGGTGAGGGTTTTCAGTCCGGTATGAGTCCCGCAACATTTAAGCCCGTTGGCATCGAGAAGTTTTCGAAGCTCCCCGGGTTTGTCGTCCCAGCCGTAATACCCGGCGAATTCGATGCCCTCGTATCCCATTTGAGCGATGGCCTCGATGACTCCGGGAAAGTCCTTGGCCGCCGCCCCGCGGACGGAATAGATTTGAACCCCGACCGGAATTTTTTTCGTCGCTACGGGCGACTTTCGTGACGGCCCGCCAAAGGCCGGTCTGTCGAGCCCCGCGAGACTCACCGCTCCCGCGCCAAAAACCGCCGTCCTGATAAAATCCCGCCTCGAAACATTCCGTATCCTCTGATCGTTCATGCCGGCCTCCTTTTGTCTCTTGGGTCTCAACGTCCTTATATACAAATCCCGCCGCCGTTTCAATGTCCGATTGAAGCGGCCGTAAAGCTTGACGCCGCCGGCGGCAAAGGCGACAATCTGACCTGTCATTGATTCACATCGGATTCAGGAGGTCGTCCCATGAAACGTATGCTCGTTTCCGCTTTCATCGCCGCCGCGCTTTTTTGCAGCATTTCGCCCGCCCAGGAACAAACGCCGGACAAAATGTACTGGGGAGACGAGGTCCCGCCGGAATGGAACGGAACTTGGCCGTCCGAATTCCTGACCGTCCCGGAAAAGACCGGCTACACGCGGACGACCTCGGTGCGCGAACTCCATGAGTTCATCTCCCTCTTGAAATGGAACAGCGAGAACGTCCACGTCTTCGATATTTTCACGAGCCCTCTCCGGAATATCTCTTCGGCCGTCGTCCTGGCCAACCCGCGGGTGACCACGCCTCAGCAGGCGAAGGATTCCGGGAAACCCGTTATCTATCTCCAGGGCAGCATCCACCCGCCGGAATCCGAAGGCACGGAAGCCCTGCTCATGGTGATGCGCGAAATCCTGATGGGCGATCGCAAAGACCTGCTCGACAACCAGATCCTCATCGTCGCCCCGATCTTCAATGTCGACGGAACCGAGACGGTCAGCACCCGCGACGGCCTGCCGCACATGGCCGGATCGCGGTCGAACGCAGGCGGCTTCGATCTCAACCGGGACGGCGTCAAACTGGAAACCCTCGAAGTCAACGCGCTCTACACGAACGTCTTCAATCCCTGGGATCCCGTCCTCATCTACGACGCTCACCGGATGGGATCCGGAAACGCCGCCTACGCCAACGCCTACGCCAACTCCACGGTGCCGGCCGCTCACCCCGCGCCGCGCGGCTATGTCTGGGATACCCTCTTTCCCGAGGTTCGCACCCTGGTCCGGAAGAACTTCGGCGTCGAAGTCTTCTCCCATGCCCTTTTCGACAAGGCCTGGCCACCTACGACGTGGAGCCATGACGCGGCGATCTGGAGTGTCGAGGCCAAGTTCGTGGTCTCCAACTACGGACTTCGAAACCGCATGTCGATTCTGACGGAGACGCCGGGCCGCGTGGGATTCGAACGCCAGATCTTCGGTCATTACGCTTACGTCATGTCTCTCCTGGAATACACGAACGTTCATGGAAAAGAGATGGCCGCAATCTGCCGGAAGGCCGACGAGGAAACCGTGGCCCGGGTGAAAGCCGAGGCCGAATCCGGCCGCCTGCGGAACTGGGTCGAGGGCCGCTACGAGTCCCGGGGCAAGATCGATCTTCTGGCCTACCGTGACATTCCTGTCGGCCTGCTTCCCGGCACAAGCGTGCGCGGGACGCTGCCGGACGCATTTGCCGGTCCGCCCGAGATCGTTCGCGGTGTCGAGGATCTGACCAAGCCTGTGGGCACGCGCGATGCCGCCGTTCCCCGCGGTTATTTGATCCCGGCTGATATGACCGACATCGTCGCCAAACTGAGAACACACAACATCCGGGTGGAGGCGCTCGAAAAGCCGATGACCGCGGAGGGCGAACAGTTCGTCGTCAACCGCATGTCCAAGGTCCGTCGCGGCGGGTACGATATGACCGTTCTCGAAGGCGGCTTCTTCGGCCCGTCCGTCCGCGAATTCCCGGCCGGCACGTTTTTCCTGGACATGGCTCAGCCCATGGCCAACGCCGCCTTCTATTACCTGGAGCCGGAGTCCATGGACGGCTTTGTAGGCTGGGGCGTTCTCGACGCGGCGCTCAGCGCCCTCGGCGCCGATGTCCGCCCGGTCGTCTACCCAATCTTTAAATTCAAAAAAGAGGTCCGCTGACTCTTCGATCCTCGACGAATATTTTTTTCATTTTTCCTCTGTCGCGGCGACTCAATTCTTCCAAGGGTGGTGGTGATGCCGCCTGCTCCTTGAAATTCCTGGGAGGAGTTGAGGGAAATGATGAAAAAAAACGGGAAAGCGAAAAAGAAAACCCGGCCGGCCATGCCCGCCCGGATTTTCGCCATGGCCTCGCCGCGGTCCGTCGGCGGCGTTTCCATGTTCGATGCCGTGGGAGGGATCCGGGCCGGAACGGTGGGCGGGTTTCAGTCGGAGCCCAAGCGGATCAAAGAGGCCGTCCGCCGCCTGAGCGCGGCCGGATTCGAGATTCTTCAGGTCAATCCCTTCACCATCAACATCGCCGGCTCCCAAAAAACCTATGAAAAGGCTTTTCGGACAAAGCTGGAAATTCAGCGGCGCAGAGTGATCAAGTCCGGCGCGGTCAAAGACTTGGCCGAGTTCATCGAATGTCTTGACACATCGATGCCCGGCCTAATTGCGACCTCCGGAACGCCGTTTGACGATGTGTTGGAGGGCGTGGCCATCGAGGAGCCGCGCTATTTCATGGGGCCGTCGATTTCGCCGCCGCCGGTGCCCTATTGGCATTTGAAAGTGCCCGCCGATGTCTCTCTGGGTCTCAACGCGGACCGGGCGCACCGTGCCGGCATCACGGGGAAAGGCATCCGGGTGGCCATGGTCGACAGCGGACAATTTGCGCACCCGTTCTTTTCCGGACGAGGCTACCGGGTGGCCCCTGTCGTCCTCGGTCCGGGAGCGGACGATCCGGACTGCGACGAATCCGGACATGGAACGGGCGAATCCGCCAACGTCTTCGCCGTCGCCCCGGACGCCGAGCTTCTGCCGGTTAAAATGAGCTTCACGAACACGATCGCCGCATTTCATGCGGCCGCGGCCCTCGGTCCCCATGTCATCACCTGTTCCTGGGGCAGCGACATGCGTGGTCCCGAGCCGGAACTGAGCGCGGCCGGTCAGGCCCTGGCCGCTGCCGTCGCCGCCGCCTGGGCATCGGGCATCGTCGTTGTTTTCTCCGCAGGCAACGGCCACTGGGGTTTTCCCGCCCAGCACCCGGATTGCATCGCGGCGGGAGGCGTGTTCATGGATTCCGACGGAACGTTGCGCGCTTCGGACTACTCCAGCGGATTCATGAGCCACTACTTTCCGGGCCGCCGGGTGCCCGATGTCAGCGGACTGGTCGGCGAACAGCCGAAGGCGATCTATATCATGCTGCCGGTCGAACCGGGCTGTCAGATCGACACATCGCTGGGTGGCGGGACGTTTCCCAACGGCGACCGGACCGGCAAACAGGACGGCTGGGCCTGTTTCAGCGGAACCTCGGCCGCCGCCCCGCAGTTGGCCGGCCTGGTCGCGCTCATCAAGCAGGCCGCCCCTGACCTCCCCCCCGCAGATGTGCGTGAAATCATGAAAAAAACCGCCCGGGATGTGGTCGAGGGCCATTGCAGCCCTTTCACGGGCGCTCACCCAGCGACGGAGGGGCCGGATCTTGCGACTGGTGACGGCTTGGCCGATGCCTTTGAATCCGTGCTTCTGGCCAAAGGCTGACCGGGTCTCGGCTCGATGTTTTCAAGTTTTTCCGGACTGTCCCGACTCAAAGGGTGAAATGGCTATGGAAACCGCAATCTCTCTTTCCACCGGAAGGGAACAATTGGATTTCGGCACAGATGCGGACATTGATGCGGCGGTTCGCGCTCTGATGTCGACGGGGGCCGTTCAGATCAAGATCCTGATGAACTCCAAGAAACGCCTTCATGACGCTCTCGACACCCTGCCGGCATGCTTTAAAATATTGGCCGGCGATTATTGAAGAGCGGCGAGGCGACGTCGGAGTTCTCCGGCGTTTTACCCCCGAAGGGTGCGGATCCGGTCATCATCTCCGCAACCTTTCCAGCCAAACCCCCGCCAACTCGCCCAACATTTTCAGGATCACGACGGCGACAAGACCTCCCCTCGAATTGGGGCTCTTATCGGCGATCTCATCGAATTCTTGGGTCTTGCCGCGAGAGTTGTTGTTTCGTGTTTGACCAGCAGCTCCTCGAAGCGGTGATCCCTCTTCAGTGCGGGGAAGCGGTAGTCCATCCTGATATAAGGCACACTGACCCAACCCGGTCGTGAAAGGAGATACTCGAGCTGCTCGATCGCCCTCTCAGTGTCGCCGAGGATCGTGTAGATTTGCGCGAGTTCGAGTTCGCCCGGTATCCCGTACACTGCGTCCTTCGACACCGGCAGGAGCTCGACGCCGAGTTGGCCCTCGCGTACAGCCTCCTCCCTCCGATCCAGCCCGGCATAGGCCACGCCGAGAGAGCTGTGGTAGAGGGCGTTCCTGGGCCTGGCCCGGACCTCGGCCTCGAGCATCCGGATCGCGGTCTCAAATCCCTCCCGGGCCTTTTCCTTCTCCCCGAGCGAAGCCCGCAGCACCGCTGCGAGGAGGACCTTTGGGGCGGCCTGGACCTTGAGGCGGATCCAGCCTTCCGGGTCAGACTCCATGCGCCGGATGGCTTCGGCAAAACGCCCTTCACTGCTCTCCTGCCAGAACCAGCACAGCTCGGTCCACTCATGGTCCTTGGGGAGGAACTCCAGCGCCGAGCGAGCCTCGGCCAGGCCGTCGCTTCCCCTCCAGCTCCAGAGATTGAACACTTTTACTAGATACGGCCAGGCCTGGTCGGGAGAAAGGGCGATAGCCCGGTCGGCCGCCTCGGCCGCCTCGGGATAGCGGCGCAGCCACCACAATGTCTCGGCCACGTCGACCATCGCCGATCCGTCCCGGGGACTGAGCGAAGCGGCTATTTTGTAGGCTTCGAGCCCGCGCTCCCATTCGCCGTGCATGCGGAAAAGCTCTCCCAGGGCCGCCTGGATCTCGACGCTGTTGGGCATTCCCTTGGAGGCGGCCTCGAACTCGGTTCGGGCGGCCTCGGTATCCCGCTCCACCCACAAGTGGTAGTAACCGGCTGCCAGATGCACATCCGGCGATTCGGGAGCGAGCCCGGCGGCCTGGTCCAGGGCACGGCGGGCCAGATCGCGCCGCTCCGGAGTCAGATCATGGCGATAATAGACAAGGCGTGCATGGGCCCTGGAAAGAAACGTCCAGGCCAGCGCGAAATCGGGATCGAGATCGGCCGCGCGCTCGAAATCGCCGAGCGCAGAAAGCCAAGTCGAAAGGGTGAAGTGAGGCTGTCCGGCCAGAAATCTTCCTCGCAGAAACGCCTGATACGCCTCCATGTTCACGGTCGGCCGTTCCTCGAGAGAATCGGGTTTGTGTTCGAGCAGGGTGAGACCGAGCCGGGAGACGACCTCCCGGGCGATCGCCGACTGAACGCCGAAGATGTCGTCCATGGTGAATTCATAGACATTGGACCAGAGATTTGTGTCGTCATCGACGCGGATGAGTTCGGGTGTGATGCGGACCCTGTCGGGTATGTCCTGTCCGCGAGCCCAGCGGACTGTTCCGGTGAGCAGATACCTTACGCCGAGTTCATCGCCGATCTGGCGGGGACTCTTGGTCGATCCTGCGTACAGGGCCGCGGATGTCCGTGAGACGACAACCAGCCCCTGGACCGAAGCCAGGCGTCCGGTGATCTCGTCCGTGACGCCCGCGGCGAAGTAGGCATCGTCCCCCGAGCCCAGGTTTTCAAAGGGCAGCACCGCGACGCGCTCGCCTTCGGCCGGGCCGGCCGGACCGCTCTTTCTCATAAGGATTCCGCTTCTCCATAAAAATACGGCGGCGGCCGTTACGAGCAAAACGGCGAAAACGGCGCCCGCAATCTGCAGGCCGCGCCTCGGCGCCGGGGGAACCGATGCGGGATGATCGCCCGGTTTCGCCGTTTCGCGGAGGCTGAAGGCCAGGTCGCACGCCGACTGAAAGCGCTCTCCGGGATTTTTCTCGAGGCAGCGGCCGACGATCCGGTCGAGATCGGAAGAGATGTCGGTGCCGGGGAGATCCATTTCGGGGACCGGGTCCTTCAGGATTGCGGTCATCGTCTCCACGGGAGTGTCCCGTTTGAAAGCCCTCCGGCCGGTCAGCATCTCGTAAAGTACGCAGCCAAGAGCAAAAATGTCGGAGCGGGCGTCGGCGGGTTCGCCACGCACCTGTTCCGGTGCCATGTACCCGACCGTTCCGAGCACGGCCCCGGGCGCGGTATCCGGCGGTGCGAGCGACAACGTCGCTCCTTCGACCGGTCGGACCGGTTCGGTCCGGGCCAGCCCGAAGTCGAGGATCTTCACGCGTCCGTCACGGGTGAGAAAGATGTTTTCGGGTTTCAGGTCGCGGTGGACGATTCCGGCGCCGTGGGCCGCCGCCAGCCCCTCGGCGAGAGCCGCGGCCGTGTCCACGGCCCGACGCCACGACAGGTGTTCATGCCCGAGACGCTCGCGCAGAGTTTCGCCTTCAAGAAGCTCGGTGACGGCATAGGTGGTCTCGCCCTCTTTCCCGAAGTCGAAGATCGAAAGAACAGCCGGATGTGACAGCCGGGCCAGAGCCCTCGCCTCCCGCTCAAATCTGGCCAGGCGGTCGGGGTCACCGGCGATCGCCGTGGGCAGCACCTTGATCGCAACGTCCCGTTGCAGCCTTTCGTCCCGGGCCCGGTAGACTTCGCCCATGCCGCCGGCGCCCAGGGGGGCGACGATGCTGTAAGGACCGAGGCGTGATCCGGCTGACATCGTCATGTTTTGATGCCATGATAAATCCATCCCGAAGAGGATGTCAATTGTTCAAAACGCGTCGATTGGTGCCGCGATCGCGATGCCCACTCTCAGCGATCGGGGCCGGCCTGGGCGTCGGGGCAGATGATCCCCGCCCAGCCTCCGCCGGGAGCCAGTTTCAGGATCAACCGGGTTTCCGAGTTGACGGCCCGTGTTTCGAAGCGGAAGCCTTGTGTCCAGCCGCCTCCGGGCCGGTTCTTCCGGGCTATGATATGATGATAAAGGAAAGACAAATATCAGGAAATCATGAAACATCCACGAATTTTCGGCTCCCCAGCCAAAACGGCCGCCGTTCTGATTCTTCTCCTCCTCGGATCCGTCCTTTCGGGATGGGCCGAGGAGATCCGCCTTTTTGAGCGCGGCGCACCCGCGGGCCTCATGCCGGCGCCTCCGCCGGACTTTCCGGCGGCGGTGAGAATGCGTCCCGTCGCTCTGGCACCGCAGGTCCGAACGCCCGGCCTTCTCACCGAAGGCGATACCCTCGTTCTCGATCTTTTCCCCGACAGGGTCTACAGAGCCCGGATCGACCGTACGGACGTCAATGTCAACGGCACGCTGACGATCCGAGGTCGGATCGAGGGACATCCCCTGGGCTATGTGCTCATCTCCACGACTGAGGGGCGCAGCCTGGCTGCCGTCCGGATCCCCGAAACGAGCGAACGCTATCTTATTCAAAGCGAGCCCTCCTCCGCCCGCACGCATTACCTGATCGAGCCGCTGGCCGATCTTCTGGATGTGGCTCCGGTCGGCCCGTCCCGTCGACCCCCTCCCCCGACGATTCAGGAAAACGTGGAAATTGCTGGAATAAAAGAAAAGATAGCCGCCTCCGGACCGGAAGATCCGGCCTACATCGACGTGATGATCGTCTACACACCGGCGGCCCGGGATTGGGCCGATGCCTCGGGCGGCGGGATCGCCAATGTCGTCGCCCAGGCCATGGCAAAGGCTCAGCTGGCTCTTGACAACAGCAACACGATCCTGACCATATCCCTGGTCCGATCGTTGGAAGTCGATTACATGGAAAGCGGGGATTCCGAAGTCGACATCGACCGGCTGACGTTCCATGCGGGTTATGATCCATGGGATCGCGATCCCGACCGATACATGGACGAAGTTCATGAGTGGCGGGATCGATACGGTGCGGACCTGGTGTCCATGTTCGCCCGCGTCGATGATGTGGGGGGCCTCGGCTGGCTTCTGGACCGGCCTTCCGGACGTTCCCGGTTGGGTTTTTCTCTGGCTCGGATTCAGCAGGCGGCTCATACCTTCACCCATATCCACGAAATGGGCCACAACATGGGCTGCGATCATCACAGGGATCAGAACGAGCAACCGGGCCCGGGGTTGTTCGACTACTCGGCGGGCTGGCGCTGGGTCGGAGACAGCGGCGGCCGGTTCTGCTCGATCATGACTTACGAATCCGGGCAATACTTCGCCGACGGGCAGCGCCACATCCGGACGGCCCATTTTTCAAACCCGGATATTCTCCATCAGGGTGTCTCCACGGGCCTTGCCGATAAAGCCGACAATGCCCGCAACATCCGCGAGGTCAAACATGTCGTGGCGGCCTATCGCACCGTTCCAACGATCCGGCTGACGATCATGGCCGGGTCCGGGGGAACAACGGACCCGGCGCCCGGCATTCGCTCTTATATCGTCGGAGACAAAGCCGTCGTCACCGCTGTTCCTTCCAACCATCATGCTTTCGTCGAGTGGTCCGGAGACGCCTCGGGCTCCGCCAACCCGATCGAAATCGTCATGGACCGCGATAAAATCGTCAGGGCGAATTTCCGGATCGTTCAGCCGCCCGCGAATGTTTCCGGCCGCCGGATCGAAAACCGGTCTCTTCTGCAGCGGGAACATATCAACATCCTGCGCTGGCAATCCAACTCGGCAAACGAGGGGATTGCGATCTCGTCCTACCGCATTTATCGGATCGAAGGCGGCTTGCGGATTCTGATCGGCGAAACGTCATCCGCCGTTTTTGAATATTGGCACCGCAACGTCAGCGCGTCCGGGCCCTATGTCTACGAGATCGTCGCCGTCGGCTCGGGCGGCCGGGACGGACTTCCGGCCTCGATGACGATCCGTTAATTCAATCGAGCCTCGAACCGGTCGCGCTCTCACGTCCCGGCTTGATGTTGAGACCCAAGGTTGCCAAAACGATTCCTCAATTGATAGAGTAGATGCGGAATGAACCGCAGGATTGCTTTCATTGCAATAACAAGTTTTTTATGTCTGATTATGGTGGGCACTCTGATGCTGCGGCTGCCCTCAGCCACCCACGCCCAGTTCCTGCCCCTGGAAGATGCTCTCTTTACCGCCACGTCGGCGGTCACCGTCACGGGGCTCATCGTCTGTGACACCCCCGTCGATTTCACGCGATTCGGTCAGATCGTGATTCTGGTCCTCATCCAGCTCGGAGGCTTGGGGTTCATGAGCTTTTCCACCCTGATTATACTCCTCTTTGGGCGTCCTTTGTCTCTCACCGACCGGAGCCTTATCATCAGCGACTTCACCACCGGTTCAGCCCGCAACATCCGAAGCATCGTCATACGCATTTTTCTGTTCACCATAACTTTTGAGACCGTCGGAGCTGTCGTGCTCTATTTTCAGTTCTCTCACCTGGAGGGCAGCCGGCGGCTTTTCTCCGCGGTGTTCCATGCCGTTTCGGCTTTTTGTAACGCCGGCTTCTCCTTGTTCTCCAACAGCTTGAGGGACTTCACCGCATCGCCGGGGATCAATTTGACCTTCATCGTTCTGATCTTGGCGGGCGGTATCGGCTTTGTCGTACTTAAAGATATAGCAGGATGTCTAAGTTTCCGGAACCGTGTCGTTTGCCGAATCAGCCTGCATTCCAAAGTGGTCCTGACGGTGAGCGGCCTTCTCGTTCTGGCGGGATTCCTGGTGATTTGGCTGGAGGAGCTCTCCAATCCCACGAAATCCCTCGCCGGCGGCTCACGATTGCTGGCATCGCTTTTCCAGTCCATTACGGCAAGGACGGCGGGATTCAATACCATCGAGATGAACATCCTTTCGCCGGCCTCCTTGTTCATGATCATGATCCTGATGTTCATCGGTGCCTCACCGGGCTCCACCGGGGGCGGTGTTAAAACAACCAGCGTGGGGATGGTCTTTGCCTACATTCGTTCTCTTTTGCGCGGACGGGATCGGGTCAGCCTTCATTACCGCCGCATCTCAGGAAAAAACATTGAAAAGGCCCTCCTTGTCATCGTTTTGTCATTGGGCGTGGTGGTGATCAGCTTCCTGCTGTTAGCCAGCTTTCAACCCGGGCTTCCCTTTCAGGACCTGCTCTTTGAAACGATCTCCGCTTTCGGCACCGTGGGATTGAGCTTGGGAGTCACACCTCAGATGAGCCTGCCCTCCAAGATCGTCATCATGATCACGATGCTCATCGGGCGTGTGGGGCCCCTCACTCTGCTCATTGCCCTGAGCCGCAAAGAATCCCGGGCGGAGTTCCAATATCCGGAAGAAAGCATCATGATCGGGTGAAAAAGGAGAGTATTCGTGAAAAAAATCGTCATCATCGGACTCGGCAGTTTCGGGATCAACCTGGTGCGCACGCTGTCCCAGGAAAAGGACCTGGAAATCGTTGCTGTTGACTTGGACGAATACAGGGTCAACCTGGTTAAGGATATCGTCACCCGTCCGGTTGTCATGGACGGCACGCGGCGGGCGAACTTGGAGACTCTGGGGGTTGGGGAGATGGACTGTGTCGTTGTCTCCATGGGACCCAAACCGGAACCCAGCATTCTTGCTGTGTACCTTCTCAAGGAGTTGGGCGCCCCCAGAATCATCGGCAAGGCGATTTCTGATGATCATGAAAAGATCCTCTTTCTTGTGGGAGCCACGGAGGTTTCCTATCCCGAGCGGGATATCGCCCGCAAGATCGGTTTTCACATCCGCTATGAAAACACACTGAACTATCTGCCCATTGAGTCGGGTTATGTCATCCAGGAAATCGCTCCGGCGGATTCCTTTGTCGGGAAAACTCTCGATAAAATCCAAATGCGCCGAAAATACAATGTCACGATCATCGCCGTCAAATCTCATGTCCCCGAAGAAACCTTCATCAATCCCGGGGCGGACTATGTGATCAGGAACAGCGACAACCTGTTGGTTTTCGGCTCGGAGGAAGCCGTCTCCAGGCTGCATAAGCAAATGAACAAAGGCCGTTCTGCGTAGAACAAGGATATGAAGAGACCGAACGATCGCCGTCAGAAAATCCGCCGGAGGGCCGCTCCGGCCTGGGATCTTCTGGTTGACGCCGTCGGCCGATTCAGCCGAAACGGCGACGGCAACCAGGCGGCGGCCATCGCCCTTTATGCCATCCTCTCGCTGATTCCGCTGTTCATCCTCTCCATTCTGGTCATCAGCCGTTTTTTCGGCGCCAACCCGGAAGTGCAGCAGGAGGTTCTGGACGGCATTCACGCGGTCCATCCGTTTTTATCCGATGAACTGATGGCCCAGTTGGGTGTGATCGAGGAAAAGCGACAGGTCCTGGGGTGGGCCGGGTTGGTGAGTCTGCTCTGGTTTGCCTCCATGATTTTCGGTGTCGTCGAAAAAGCGCTGGACATCGTCTTCCGCTCGCCGACGGAACGCAGCTATCTGAAGTCCAAGATTCTGGCCATGGCCATGATCCCAGCGGCCTGGGCCGCCGGCATCGCCAGCGTGGTGCTCACATCCCTGGCGGTCCGGCTGACGGAACTTCCCTGGGTTCGGGCGCTCTGGCCGCCCGGTTTCGACTTCCTGCGCGGAATCGTTTTCGGCTACATGGTACCCTTTTTTCTTGTGGTTCTTATCGCCGCGGTTGGATACCGGATCATTCCGACCCGGAAAATCCGTATGGCCCGGGTCTTCACCGGCGCCGCCGTGTTTGCCGTTCTCATGGAAGCGGCCAAGCATTTTTTCACCTGGTACATCGCCCGCCACACCCGCTACAGTGTGATCTTCGGCTCGCTGGAAACTGTCGTGATCCTGGTGATCTGGGTCTTCTACGTGGCGCTGATTTTTCTTTTTTGCGCGGAACTCATCGCCGCGTTTGAACGGAGGCATCTCGTTCTCCTGGAAAAATCCATGCTGGGACACAAGGCGCCCGCGGCCGGGATCGAGGATCGTCTGTATGCGAAGTTCGGCTGTCTCTATCCCCGGGGCGCTTATCTTTTCCGGGAAGGGGATGCAGGGCGGGAGATCTTCCATATCCTGTCCGGCCGGGTCCGGGTGGAAAAAGAGTCGGCTCCGGCAAAAAAGTTCCTGACCGAGATCGGCCCCGGAGAGTACATCGGGGAAATGGCGGCCTTGACCGGGACGCCCCGGACAGCCTCCGCCGTGGCCGTCGAAGACAGCCGGATCGCGGTGATCGACGAACGGACTTTCCGCGATCTTTTGAGGGAGAGCGAGCACATCGCCGTTCTGATGCTGAAGGAGTTTTCCCGGCGCCTAAAAAACACCAATGACTCTTTGGACGAATTGAATCAAACCCGGACCCGGCTCTTGGCCCTTCTCATCCTTGCCGCCGACCAGCCTTTCGAGAAAGGCCGCGAACCCACGGTCGCGGGCATTGCGGCCTTGACGGGAGAGGATGCGGACGATCTCCGACAGGTCATGGCCGGGCTGGTCGAGGAGGGCTGGTTGACTCTCAAGGACGGGAAAGTTACGGCTATCAAGATGGATGCCATTCGGGAGGCCGTCCGAAGCCGGGAATTTCCAGCCTAGCGACCTGGGCTTCGAGAATCCGGCCCGTACTCGCGGTCATATTGTCCGGATATTGTCGTTTTGACTTCTGATGTGTGATATATTTATATCCGCAAGGAGGTTTCTCATGTTTTCAGCAGATATTTATGTCGCAAGACGCAACCGGTTGAAGGAGCGCATCAAATCAGGATTGCTTCTGTTCCTGGGCAACGATGAAAGCCCGATGAACTATGCCGACAACACCTATCATTTCCGCCAGGACAGTACGTTTTTGTATTATTTCGGACTCGACTTTGCCGGCCTGGCCGCGGTCATCGACCTTGACGACGGCACGGAGACCATCTTCGGCACCGAACTTACGGTCGAGGACATTGTCTGGATGGGAACCCAGCCCACGCTGATCGAAAAAAGCCGTCTGGTCGGCGTTCAGAAAACGGCGCCGGCGGCCCGGCTCGCCGAGATGCTGTCTGTTGCCAAGAAAAGCGGCCGCACCGTTCACTTCCTGCCGCCCTACCGCCCCGAAAACAAGCTGAAACTTCTGGATCTTCTGGGGATTCCGCCGGCGCAGGCGGCCCAATCCGCGTCCGTTGAGTTCATCCGTGCCGTTGTCGATCAGCGGAACATCAAGTCCGCGGAGGAAATCGCTGAGATCGACAGAGCCTCGGACGTCTCCGTCGACATGCACGTCGCCGCAATGACGGCCGCCCGGCCGGGTATGAAAGAATATGAACTTGTTGCCGAAGTGCAGCGTGTTGCCCAAGCGGCCGGATGCGGCCTGGCCTTTCCCATCATTTTGACCGTCAACGGGCAGACCCTTCACAACCACTATCACGGCAACACCCTGAAAAATGGAGATCTCGTGCTTTGCGATTTCGGCGCCGAAACCGCCCGGCATTACGCCGCCGACCTGTCGAGCACCTTCCCGGTCGACCCGGTTTATTCCCCCCGCCAGCGGGAGATTTGCGGGCTGTCCCTGGACGCCTACAACGCCGCCGTCGCCATGCTCAAGCCCGGAGTGCCGTTCCGTGATGTCCATCTCACCGCCTGCCGAGTCATCGCCCGGGGATTGAAGGATCTGGGCCTCATGAAGGGCGATGTCGACGAGGCGGTGGCCCAGGGGGCCCATGCCATGTTCTTCCCCTGCGGGACCGGCCACATGATGGGACTCGATGTCCACGATATGGAGGATCTGGGCGAAGTCTATGTGGGATATGACGGTGAACCCAAAAGCACCCAGTTCGGCCTGAAATCACTGCGCCTGGCCCGGCCCCTGGAACCGGGATTCGTTCTGACCGTCGAGCCGGGGATTTACTTTATCCCGGAATTGATGGACAAGTGGCGTTCCGAGGGCAAGTTCATGGACTTCCTGAACTATGACAAGATGAATGCCTACCGCGGGTTCAGCGGCGTGCGCAATGAGGAGAGCTTCCTCATCACGCCCGAAGGTTGCCGCCGCATGGGGAAGGACAAACCCAAAAGCATCGAGGACGTCGAAGCCCTGCGCCGGTAGATCGGCGATATACGGCCCGGCGGGCTTGCCGGTCGGAACACTCGTCCCGCTCCGGATGACGGTGAACATCGTCGTTCCTGGGATCTGCCTCCCGGGCTTTCAAATGAGCGTGTGGTATAATTAAAACCAACGCGATGTCGTTCAATATCACTTTATAACCGCCGTAAGGAGATGAGTTATGGCAAAAACGACCAAAACCACGAAATCGCCGAAAACCGTAAAAGCAGCGCCCCGGACCCGGAAAAAACCGGATCCCGTAAAAATACAGGAAGAAATTTCCAGGCGTGCCCACGAAATCTGTATGGAAAGAGGCGACGGGCCGGGAGATGCTCTTTCCGACTGGCTGCAGGCGGAACGAGAAATCAAGAAAAAGCACAAGCTGAAGTAGAAACGGAACATCTTGCAGGTCTCCCGGGGGTTGGCGGGCTCCAGAACCGGGATATGGGCCATCGCCGCGAAGATGATCGGGGAGTTGAAAGAGTCAATCCTCTTACGGAGCCGACATCATGATGCTGTACGCAATGGCTTGAGGGAAGCCGTGGAGGAGCGCGGGGACGAGAATGCCGCCGGATTTCTCCCGGACGTAGCTGTAGACCAGTCCGCTGAAGAATGTCCAGAATCCGGAGCTCCACGACAAGCGCCAGTCGCCCCCAATCAGATCGCCGAGGCTCAAAACATGCATCAATCCGAACAGAGCCGAGGTCATGATAACGCCCCAGCCCCACGAAACTCCATAGAAGCGAAACGGCCGTCTCCAGGCTGAATTCAGCCGCGACTGGATGTATCCCCGGAACAGCAGCTCTTCGCCGGGTCCCAGGAACATGATAAAGAAAACGGTCGAGATCATGGTTTTTTCCATGAACCCCTGCGCTGCGGGATCTCCGGCGAGCATGACAAGAACAAATCCCGGAAGCATGGCGCCGGCGGAGACCGTCGGTTTTTTCCTCATGATGAGAGCCAGTGTGAAAAGAAGCGCGATGCGGATTCCCGCCAGGAGAATTGCGTGATCCCATCGTTTGGGGTTGAGAAAGGCAAAGGCCAGGGAAGCGATCGCGAAAGGCACAAGCGCCGTCATGAAAATATCCAGTTGGCGCTTCAGACTCTTCAGGGTCAAGCCGTAATCCGCCGGATGTCCGCGGCGGCCGGCGATAAGAAGCAGCGGCAAAGCGTTATTGACTTAAGCCCCGATTGTACTTATATTAAAAATGTTGCGGCGAGGGCTGTACGGGTGATATGCCCGAGATGCACGGGGGAAAATCCCGACATACAAAACTTCTGCGGTGATTGCGGAACTCCGCTCGTCGACTCGTCCTCCTCAGGCGACACCGACGAAAACCTCTCTGAAACCCAAATCCTCCCCGGGATCGAACTCCGAACCGGCGATGTCTTCGCCGGCCGCTACCGGGTCATCGAGCTTCTGGGCGAAGGCGGCATGGGCCGGGTCTACCGGGTCCTCGACAGGAAGATCGACGAGGAAATCGCCCTCAAACTTATCCGGTCGGAAGCCGCCTGCAACCGGAAGGCCCTGGATCGTTTCCGGTCCGAACTTAAAACCGCCCGCCGGGTCATTCACAAAAACGTGGCCCGCGTCTACGACCTGAACGAGTCGGGCGGCATCCCCTATATCACCATGGCCTATGTCCGAGGAGAGAATCTTCGCAGTCTGATCAGGAAGGTCGGTCGCCTCGACACCGCCCAGGCCGTTCCCATCGCCGTGCAGATCTGCCGGGGTCTGGGCGAAGCCCATCGCCGGGGCATCATCCACTGCGACCTGAAGCCTCAGAACATCATGATCGACGGGGACGGAAAGGCGGAGATCATGGATTTCGGGCTGGCCCGGCTGGCGAGTTCCGTCGGGCTCACGGAAAAAGGACCGGCCGAGGGAACGCCGGCCTACACCGCCCCGGAACAGATCGAAAACCGGGCCATCGATCACCGGGCCGATATCTATTCGCTGGGTGTCCTGCTCTATGAAATGGTCACCGGGCATCCGCCTTTCAAAGCCTCAAGCGCCGCCGCTCTGGCCAGGAAACATCTGAGTGAGGCGCCCCGGGATCCCCGCAAGGCGAATCCCGATATTCCAGCCGCGCTGGCCCGGATCATCATGATCTGCCTGGAGAAACAACCTGAGCGGCGGTACCGAAATGCCGGTGAAATCCTGACCGATCTCGAAAAATTGGTTGAGCCCGGACCTGCGCCGCAATCCCGTCCGTTGTTTCTGTCGAAAGCCCTGCGCCCGGCCGCCGGACTTCTTGTTCTGGGCGTTGCCGCTCTTCTGGCCTTCCAAGCCCTCCCCATCAAATCCCTCATGCCGTCGATCGCCGTCCAGTTGGATCTAAGAGGCGATGTGGAGGAATCTCTCCGTCAGCAAATGCGCGGCCTGCAGGCCAACACCATTCAGAAGCTTTCCAGCATCCCCCGCCTCCGGGTCATCCCCTGGGAGACCGTGGCGGATTACGGAAATCCGCGCCGCGCCGACAAGACAATCGGTAAGGATCTCGGCGCAAAATATCTTCTGCGTCTCTATCCCAGCGCGGACGAAGCCGATTATCGATTGACGGCCAACCTCATTGACGCTCCCAAAAGCGAAATCCTCCAATCCTTCATTATCGTTCGCCCCAAAGAAGCCTATTTCGAACTGGAGGATCAGATCCCCGTGCTCCTAGCCCGGGCCCTCAAGGTCGATCTTGTCGAGGAACAGCTGCGGACGATCAAGCGCGGCCGGGAGCCGAAAAACATCGAGGCCTACAATCATTACCTCGACGGCATGGTTGTTTACCGCAAGGACTTTGAAGAAGCGGTGAGCCATTTTGAAAAGGCCATCGAGATCGATCCCGGCTATGCCCTCGCTTACTGGGGATTGGGGTATACCTACGAGGCGCATTACAACATCCCCGGTGGAGACAAAAACAGGGAAGTCCTGGACCGGATGCTCCAGGCTTACCGGACGGCTTTTCACATCAATCCCTATCTGCCGGAAACGAACCTCGGCCTCGGTTGGGCCATGTTCACCGAAGGCAACAATGCCAAGGCTTTCGAGCATTTTCAGCGGGCTCTCAATCTCGATCCGGAAAGCGTCATGGTCAACCGGGATGCCGGGGCCTTCCTCCGAAGTCTGGGCCTTTATGACCAGGCCGTCAAATATCTGAAGCGGGCCGCCCGGCTGGACCCTCATGATCCCGAGACCCTCATGCAGATCGCCCAATGCCGGGCCTACATGGGCCGGCACGCAAGCGCCCTAAAACTGATGAAAAAGGCCCTGTTCATCGGCGCGGCCGACCTGCAGGTTTTAAACGCCTATGCCATCCAATTGGTGATGACGGGACATCTCGAAGAAGCCGAGATGGCGATCCAAGCCTTCGAGAGAATCGACCCCATGAAACGCAGACCTTTCCTTCCATCCGCTCTCATCGCCGTGACCAGAGGGGACAGGGAAAAGGGGATGGCCTTGATGAATGGGACGGGGGAGGAACATGTCCCGGCCCTGCCGGTGACAAACCGGTGGCTTTCACCCGAAGGAACGTGCTTTTACCTCATCCTGGGGATGAAGGACGAGGCCCTGCTGAATATTGAAAAAGGGATCGAAACCGGATTCGCCGAGCGCGGGATGTATCTCTACCCCTATCCCTCTCTCTCCCGCAATCCCAATTTCAAGCCCCTTCGCGGCGATCCCCGTTTCCAGAGCATCCTGAAAAATCAGAAGGAATTTTACCTCAAAGAACTTAAGAAGTTCAAAAAACTCTAAAAAGTCCTCTTGGTTAAGCCTCCCAAATCTGGTATCGTGGGGGTCTGAATCCGACCGTAGAGGAGTCCTCATGTCAAACAAGCAATGGCCCGCCCCTCCGGCGATGGCGATCGATGCCGAAAAGCGTTACACCGTGAAAATCGAAACCGTCCGCGGAACGATCGAACTCGAACTCGCCCCCAAGTCCGCCCCCCAGACGGTCAACAACTTCGTCTTCCTGGCCCGTGAGGGATTCTACGACGGCGTCCGCTTCCACCGTGTGATCCCCGACTTCATGATCCAGGGCGGCGACCCGACCGGAACGGGGAGGGGAGGCCCGGGTTATAAATTCGGCGACGAATTTTCCGGAAACCCCCTGAAGCACGAGACGGGGGTGATCTCCATGGCCAACGCCGGCCCCGACACCAACGGCAGCCAGTTCTTCATCACGCATTCGCCCCAGCCGCACCTCAACGGCAAGCACACTGTCTTCGGCCGAGTCGTCAAGGGCCAGGATGTTGTCGACGCCGTCCGGGCAAACGACGTCATGACCAAGGTGACCGTCAGCGAGGACTGAGGCGGCTCTCGGGCGTCAGCGTGTATGCGGCTCCCGGTTCCGTCTTGAACTCGATGACGCCCGGTTCCGGCCGCTGCACGGATACGGCGCGTCCCCGGACATCGACCTTCAGAGGAACGACCGTCCGAATGCGGCAGGGATTTCCGCTCCGCGAAAGAATCGTTGCGCTCTCGATCCGCCCGTCTTTCCAGCGCATGTCGACCTCGAAACCGCCGCGGGCGACGAGGCCCCGGAACTCCCCGTCTTCCCAGGATGCCGGCACGGCCGGAAGGAGCGCCAGCTCATCCTCGTGCGACTGGAGAAGCATCTCGGCCACGGCCGCCGACATCCCGAAGGATCCGTCGACCTGCATCGCGCGCGAGCAGATCGAAAACAGGCTGTCCGTCGCGTAATTCTTCATGGCGTAGGCGAAGTTCTCCAAAGCCTTTGCGCCGTCACCGAGCCGGGCCCAGCAGGCGGCCTTCCAGGCCGAAGCCCAGCCGTTCCCGGGAAGTCCGCGCTGCTCCAGGACGACTTTGGCGCCCTCGGTGAACTCCGGCGTCCGCCTCGGCGAAACCAGGTTTCCCGGAAAAAGGCCCCAGAGCCCCGAGATATGGCGATGGCTTTTTTCGGTCTCGTCCCAGTCCTCGAGCCATTCCTGGAGGTTTCCCTTCCGCCCGATCTGCATGGGCGCCAACCGGGCCTTGGCCGCAAGAACGCGTTCCTTGAAATCCCGGTCGACACCGAGAATGTCGGCCGCCCGGGCGACCGCTCCGAAGAGCGTGTCGAGGATGGCCATGTCGATGGTCGATCCGGCGCAGATCGTGGTCGTCGTCCGGAACATCGTGATCTCGTCGAAAAACGGCGTCTGGCCGGGAACGGCCGGGAAGTTTTCCGGCGACGTCGAGGGATTCGTCACCAGCCAGCCTTTCTCGGGGTGAGGGACCAGAAAATCCAGGAAGAACTCGGCGCTGCCTTTGAGGATGGGATAGGATTCGGCAAGGAAGGCCTTGTCGCCCGTGTACAGATAGCGCTCCCAGAGGTGCGTCGCAAGCCATGCCCCGCCCGTCGTAAAGGTCCCCCAACTCGGCCCGTCCATGGGCGCCGCGACCCGCCAGAGGTCGGTGTTCTGGTGGAAGACCCAGCCGCGGGCGCCGTAGTGTTGGCGGGCCACCTGACTTCCCTGATCCGTGAGTTCGCGGATCATGCGGAAAAGCGGCTCGGCGCACTCGGACAGGTTGCCGACCTCGGCCGGCCAGTAGTTCATCTCGGTGTTGATGTTTGTCGTGTATTTCGAATCCCACATGGGATTCATGTCCTTGTTCCAGATTCCCTGGAGGTTGGCCGGCTGCGTTCCCGGGCGCGAAGACGAGATGAGGAGGTAACGGCCGAACTGGAAGATGAGGGCGGCAAGCGCCGGGTCGTTCGTCCCGTCGAAATTCTTCAGCCGTTCGTCGGTCGGCAGCCGGGAATTCGGCGTCTCGGGAAGGGCGAGGGATACGCGGCGGAAAAGGCGCCCGTGCTCTTCGAGATGGGCGGTCTTCAGTGTCTCGTAGGATTTGCCGGCTGCGGCCGCCAGAGCCGCCTCGACGCGGGCGCGGGGGTCGCCGCTGACGTCCTTGTAGTTGACGAAGTTCGTGGCCGCGGCGATGAAAAGCGTCACGGCGTCGGCGCCGGTCACGCTGAGTTCGTCCCAATCCAGGCTCATCGTCCCGCCCTCGAGTACGGCCTTGAGCCGGCTTTCGTAGCGAAGCGCTCCCGCAACGCCCATGTAATCCGCCGATTTCCCGCGGACGACGAGGCCGTCGGGCGCGAGGCCGTCCATCCGGAAATAGTCGGTTGCATAGTTCGAGTGGGCCGTGTTCCTCTCGCCCCGGAGCTGGGCCTTGAACGACACTTGGCCCGGCCGGTCGGCCGTGATCCGGACGACGATGACCTGGTCCACGGGGCTTACGAAGACCTCCCGCGTGAAGCGCACGCCTTCCTGAACGTATTCAGTCCGGACGACGGCGGCATCGAGGTCGAGCATGTGCCGGTATTCCGTCACGGGGTCGGTTTCTTTCGACGGGAAGCGGAGAACCAGGCGGCCGAGCGACTGGTATTTCATCTGCTCGATCGGATAGCCCATCAGGTTTCGGCCGAACAGGATGTGGGCTTTCTTGTAGTTGCCGTCGAAAACGAGCTTTTGGATTTCGGGAAGGGCCGCGGCGGCCCCCTTGACGACCGTGGAATACGGCCCGCCCGACCAGTAGGTCTCCTCGTTGAGTTGGATCTCCTCCTCGCCGGTTTTGCCGAAAACCATGGCGCCGAGCCGCCCGTTTCCGACGGGCAGGGCGTTTTCCCATTTTTCCGCGGGTTGGGTGTACCAGAGATGAGTGGCGGGATCGATCCCGTCGCCGGCTTTTTCCCGGGCCGGAGTTGCCGCCTGAATTTCGATGACGGCCGGGATGGTCAGAAGCACCACCAGGGCGGCGACGGCCGCCGCGGCCGGGGCTCGTCTCAAGTGTGTTGCCGTCACGGGTCCCTCCTTTTCAGAATTTTATCGGCCGCCAGTTTCCCCGTCAGAATCGACATCGGCACGCCCGCGGGACTGTAAGCCCATTGGCCCGCCTGATAAACGGAAGGGATGGGTGTCAGAACGGAGCGGTCCGAGATTTGAATTTTGTTGATGACCGGCATACGTTTCTGAAAGGCCCATCCCGTGATGGCGCCTTCGGAACTGCCGATCCTGTTTTCAATGCTTAAGGGGGTAAAGGAAAAACGCGCCTCGACTTTATCTTTCAGCATCGGGTAGAGGGAATCCGAGAGGACCCGCAAAATGCGATTCTCGAGTTCCGTTATGAACTCATCGAGCCAGCCGGCTTCACGAATGAGTCGGAATAATTCATATTCGGCAAGGAAACTGACAATCACCCCCGTTTTGCCCGAAGGCGCCAGTGCGGCATCTTTCAGGCCGGGAATGGAAATTTCGTAGGTGTGGAAACGGGTGAACTTGTCGAGCCAGGCCAGAACCTGTTCTTTTTTGACTTCCGCAAAGCGTCGCAAGAGAGAGTCGAGCTCTTCGCGGTGCGTTTCGCCCAATCCCCGGCGCGAAGGGGTATAAAAAAAGTGCCCGTGGGCGATCTTCCCGAAACTTTCAAGCGGCTCGTCGACTTCCAGGAACAAGGTGAAAACGGAATCTCCCCCCCGGTTTTTCAGCATCATCTCCCGGGCGGTCTCGATTTTCGTTCGGATCTTCGGCGGCAGGTTTTGGATTTCGGCCGTCCGGTAGAGCGTTTTCAGATCGGCGGCCCAGACCAGGTTCCGGTATCGATAGCGGATATTCCGTTCGTCCGTCACAAGGCGCTGATCGGGAAAGACGCCGGTGATCTTCGTTTCCGTTTTGATTTCGCCTCCGAATTCCTCCAATTTATTCCGGAGCGCATCCGACACCTTGCCCACGCCGCCCCGGGGATAGAAATAATCGAGGTAGAGCGAAAAGTAGCTCAAGGCGAAAAAAGTCGGGGTGTTTCTGAAAAAATGCTGGGAGATCATGTCCCTGAGAGAGGGATTCCCGACGATTGTTTTCAGATAGTCCTCGACCGGGCCGGCCATGCGGTTGATTTTCCGGACGGTCCATACGAACCGGGGAAACCAGGGGAGAAGCGTTTTAAAAAAGAAGGCCCTGTCGCGCTTGAGGTCTTTGAAAACGGGATTCTCGATCCCGTAGAGAACGTCCATGTGTTTCATGATCTTCCGGATGATCCGGATCACCTTGTCGATGTCCCGCCCGCTTTCCGGATAGAATTTCTTCAGGAGATCCCGGTAGCCGGACAAACTGTCCAGGTTTTCGATGTGCAGAACTTCGTTTTCAATGCCCAGGGAGACCGGGCTTTTCACGGCGTCGAGCCGGATGTTCAGATCCTTGAGCATTGTGAAAATGATCCCGGCATCGAGCAGTGCCCGGACTCCGGCGTCGAAATGAAATCCGTCGCGGGAAAACGAATTGACCAGTCCTCCGCACTCCCTGTTCTTTTCTATAAGAAGGACGTTTTGACCGGCGCGCGCCAGGTAAGCCGAAGCCGTCAAGCCGGCGATCCCTCCGCCGACAACGACCGTATCATAGAGATGGTCCGTCATGTTTTCGCATCCGTCATTTGAACGTCACGCCATGCGATGACAGGAGTTTCAGAGTGTGATCCCAGAGCTCAAGGGCCACCTCTCGATCTCGGGCCGGCGGCGCGGGCTCTTCTTCGGCGGTCAAGTTGAAAAATTTTCCGCTCACGCCTTCGATCTCCTTGGAAACTCCGAGATAATACAGGGCTTCGGCCGATATTTCGGGGGATTGAAACCGCTTGTCGTAAACGTTTCTTTTCAACCATTGGTAAACCGGCCCGTTTTCCCGGCCGTAATCAGTTTTGACCGCCCCGGGATGCATGGTGTTGATCGTGACGCCCGAGCCCTGAAAGGATTCATTGAACACGATCATGGATAAAAGCTGGGCGGTTTTGGCGGAGCCGTAGCTTCTCAATCCCGTGTATTTCCGTTTTTCCCAATTCAAATCGTCAAGGTTCAAACCCCAAGCGGCAAACCGGTGTCCTTCCGAACCGACAATCACGATCCGGGCCTTGGACTGCGCTTTCAGTTTCTCGATCAGAATATAATTCATGATAAAGGACGCCAGGTAATGAACGGCGAAAACTTTCTCCAGACCGTCGGGAGTGGATTCCCGCCTGGTCAGGTAGATCCCGGCGTTATGAATCAGGACATCCACCGGCGTTTCAAACTGCGACAGGTCGTTCGAAACCCGGACGATATCGTTCAGACGGCTCAAATCGGCGATTCGGAAATCGCACCGGACGCCGAACTCGTTTTCAATTTCACGGCGAAGATCGTCCGATTTTCGGGGATTTCGATTGATGCACAACAGGTTCGCCCCGCGAGCGGCATACTTTCTGGCTGTGTGATAACCGATGCCCGATGTGGCTCCGGTGATGACGACAAGCCTGTTGTTGAAGCTTTCGCGGCAGATTTTCGGGTCCAACCGGCTGTTTCCGATCATGGCGAAGATATTCGACCATCGATACTCTTTGAAGTACTGGAAGAATTTTCCGTTGTTTTTCATGGCTGTGATCGATTATCCGAACTTTTTCTTCATGAACTTCCTGTAGGCTTTGCCGAATCTCGGGATGTTGTCGAAAATGTCTCCCCACAAATCGTAATAGTCCCGCTGCTCGATGATTTTTCCTTCCGGATTCAGGGTCAGCCGGCTTGCGCCGTAGAGCACGGAACTTGGATTTTTCTTGAACGCGATGGTCATTTCCCATTCGATAAAAACGATGCGATCCGCTTTGACGGCATGGACAACTTTCATTTTCAGGCCTTTGGAACGCCGGGCCAGGCGTTCCGTCATGGCCGTGAAGGCTTCGATTCCCCGCAATTCCTGAATGGAATCCCGGAAACGAATGTCCTTGTCGTAATAGGGGAGGATGTGGGACCAGTCGGGTTTTCCCTCGGTGTTGTAGGTTTTGGACCAGAGTTCCCTGATGGTCTCAACCGTGATCTCATTGCCGTCCAAAGTCTTCATGGGTCCTAAGTTATCACATTTCCGCATCGGCGCAATATCCCATCTGCCGCCCGCTGCGAACTGCGCCTCGACATCCTTTTAGATCCGTTGAATTGTCTCCAATTCCGCATTATGATATTCAAAAATGATCCACGAACGACTCCCTCTCAAACCCATGGGGATCGGGCTGTCCCTTGCCGTCTATGCTCCGGCGATGCTCCTGCTGATTGTTATGACCCGGTACTCCATCCCGTTCCTGGCGAAGACGACGGGGATGGAGACGATTTTCTTCTGGTTCCTTGTCGGCGGGCTCGGCGTTTTTCTCCCGCTTATCATCGCCGCGATCCTGATCCTGAGGGCCGAGGGTCAAAGGCTTGACAAAACGACATGGATGGACCGGATGCGGTTCCGGCGGCTGACCGCAAAGGATATCGCCTGGGCGGCCGGAGGCCTTGCGGCGAGCGGCGCCGCGAGCGGCCTGGTGATGGCGGGGCTCGCCGCCGTGGCCGGAACTTTCGATCATACGCCCGTCTTCATGTCCTTTGAGCCGTTGGCTCCCGGGCGGCACTGGCTCCTTGCCGTTTGGCTTCCCTATTGGATCCTCAATATTCTCGGCGAAGAAATCCTCTGGCGCGGCGTCATGCTTCCCCGTCAAGAGATCGCTTTCGGCAAGTGGGCTTGGATTGTCCATGCCGCAGGATGGGGGCTTTTCCATGTTGCGTTCGGATGGCAACTGCTTCTGACCCTGATGCCGCTTCTCTTCATTCTGTCCTACGTCGTGCAGAAGACGAAGAACACCTGGGTGGGCGTCATTTTGCACGGCGGACTCAACGGTCCCAGCTTTATCGCCATCGCCCTGGGCTTGCTGTAGATCGATGTTTCCTCTTCTCTTTGACGGATTCACGAGAAGAGGGGATAATGCCGGAAAACCATGGCTTTCGTTTTGCTTGTCATCGTCATTGCGGGCCTCGCCGCGGCCCTGTTTTTTATTCCAAGGCTCATGATCGGTCCCATGATCAATATTCATGTGACTTACGGACAAATATTTCCCCCGGAAGACCATGGATTGACCGCCCGCGCTCCCGGAAATGTCCGGACCTGGACGGTCGAAGGGGACAATCACTTCATCCTGCCCGACGACGGATTTTGGAGAATTTTTGAATCGCCATATCGATCGGCTCGATCCCGGGTCAATAGCTTCTTGACCGGAGATCGGCCGCAATCATGAAAACGATCTTGCGCTTGTCGTCGATCTCGTAGAAAAAACGATAATCCCCGATGCGGTACCGCCATGTCTCCGGTGTGTAATCCTTCAGCTTTCTGATGTTCTTTCCATAGTAAGGCTGAAGCCTGAATTGGGGATACACATGGGTCCGGAGCTTGACGGCGATTTTCTGCTTCCGATGGCTTGTGATCCTTCCGAGGTCGTCCTGGAACTGATCCGTCTCGAAGATCCGGTAATCACTCAATAAAGCGGCCCTTTCTCCGGCGGGCCTGGGCGCTTCCCGATTTCAGTCGAGCCGTCAGGCTTTCGTCGGCGATGATCGCGGCTGTTTCAGTGGGGTCGGTGAAAAGCATCTCTTCGAGCTTGCGGAGGGCGAGGGTTTCGATGGCGTTGGCGATGGGCCGGTTGTCGGCCCGGGCGAAGCTTTGGAATTTCCGGTAATCCTCGTCGGAAAGCCTCAGAGTGACGGTTTTCGGCATGAATGAATTCCTTTCTTTTTGAAACAAATTCATTCTATCTGCAGTTTTTGGCTCTGTCAATGCCGCATGACCTTTCATTTACAATAACGCGCCGGGGTCGGGATTGCTCTCACAAGCCTGACATTCGGCCGTCTGTATAGTGGCGAATTGACGGATTCACAAGAAGAGGAGATAATGCCGGAAAACGGAGAGTTCGTACGATGGCTGTTAAATGTCTCCGATGCGGAAAAGGGTATGACATCACCCTTTTCGAATACGGCCATACCGTGCCCTGCGACTGCGGAGCCGTCGTCGATCCCTTCGGGGCGGCCGCTCTCGATCTTCCGGTCGAAGGCGAGCTCGACCTCCACACCTTCAGGCCGGCCGAGGTCAAGGATCTTCTTCGGGACTATCTCGGCGCCTGTGCGGAAAAGGGGATCTTCAGGGTTCGAGTCGTCCACGGCAAAGGAAGCGGCGCCCTGCTCCGCACCGTCCATTCGCTTCTCAAAAAGATGCCTGAAGTCGAGTCGTTTCGTATGGCCCGCGAGGGGGAAGGCGGCTGGGGCGCAACGATCGTCGATTTGATAAAACCCGAAGCCCGGAAAGCAACCCGTTAGTCAGGAGACAGCAATAACCGAGGAGGGGAAATGTGGTAAAATACCTCTGCGAGGAAAAAATGAAAACGTTTACCGCCATCATTGAGAAATGTCCGGATACCGGCCTTTATGTCGGATATGTCCCCGGTTTTCCAGGCGCGCATTCGCAGGGAGAAACCCTGGACGAGTTGCAGGGCAACCTTCGCGAGATTTTTGATATACTGCTTGAGGATGAAGAGATCCAAATTGAGAGGAATTTCAAGGAAAGGGTTGGTTGACCAGAGATTGGGCCCAATCTAAAACAAGCCGTGCTTGAGACACGACTTGGCGAAGGTCTTCCTCCGCGACATCTTCATAACTTCCAGGATATCGGAACATGACGGCGTAGCTGGTGAGCTCGGATAAAGTTTCAGATTTGACCGGAAGGGTGGCGGATAACTCTTGAGGCAGCAGGTTGATCAGATATCCGATCAGCGGCGCTTCCCGGAGGGATCGGGTCAGGCGGCATAGATTTCCCGGCCTTCTTTCAGAATGGTTTGATAAATCAGTCCGATATTGTTTTGATGTTCCTTCAGCATGGCGGGCGTGGCCACGACCACATCCACCGGATAGGGGAATTCGTGAAGAGCTCGGTATATGGCTTTGGATAACTGCAGGCAGGAGTCACCGTCGGGCATGACCACAAGCAGATCGATATCGCCGGCCGTCTTGGTTGTCCCGTGGACCATGGAGCCAAAGAGAATGATTTTCTTGGGTGAAACCGCGGTTACGACCAGATCAATAAGATCCCGAAGCAAGGAATCTTCGGGATCTTGCCGATTGTTCGATAAGATATTCCTGCTCAAAGTACAATCATTATGCAATCGAAATAGCCGGGGAGTCAATCGGGGGATCCTCTTTTAGGCCCTATTGCCCGAGGCCCGGGTGGAGGCGGTGTAGCGGCGATTGGCCGTCCGGCGCCTATTGGAACGGTTTAAGAGGACATCACTGTTCTTCGATCTCGAGCCTGTCGCCGCCGTGGAGGCGGATGACCTGAGGGCCATCGCGCCTTCTCCTCTTCCAGAGTAGTGCAGGGGCGTCCGCCTGTCGATCCGGTTTTCTTTCTCCAGGAAGCACAAGCGAGATCCGGTTTGATAAGCGTTGGAAAATCCGGATCAATGTCGAGGTGGAAGGCGACCTGTTTCCCGAAATCTAGATATCAGGATACAATCTCTTCGCTGTATCTGATGATCTCGTCGACTAGGATGCCGCCTTCGGCAAATGTCTGCGGATTGAATGGGATCGGTTCTATCCGGGTATTGATCTCTCTTCGCAAGGGAACGATTTTCCGCCTGTCAAGAAAACGGTCTCCGGTAAAGACCGGCGAAATCAGGGCGATATCGACATCGCTTTCCCTACGAGGGTTCCCTCTTGCCCATGATCCGAAAAGCAGGACTTTTTCGACGGGAATTCCGCTTTTATTCAGGCGGGCCACATACCTTTTTATGTCCCTGATTACGGCAGCTTTTCCAGTAGCCACTTTTTCAGCTCCTCAATACGCCAGTCTTTTTTAGCTGCCGTAATCCAATAGGATACTTTTGCTGTTTTATCGAGCATAGAAATCATCCAACCAGAGTAATATTACCAGAAAAAGGGTTCGGAGGGGAAAAAGTTTTAATTTTGCCTCCCCATCCGGTGATTTCTGCATTACCCTTATCTCAGTCTCTACTTTAAACAGCATCGGGATGAATACTTCGACCTTTTGACCCGGGTGCGCGAGGCCGGGGACTGGGAGGCGTGGCTGGCTTTCTTCGTCACCGGTGTCAGGGAAATGGCCGAGAGCGCCGTTGCCGCGGCGCACAGCCTGAACGACACCCTCTCTGATTTGCTGCGCCGATACATGTTTTTGGGCGGCATGCCCGAGGTGGTGCAGGCCTACGTTCAGGGGGTTGACCTGAACCAAGCCAGAAGCATTCAAAAAGAGATCCTGATGGCTTTTGAGCGGGATTTCTCCAAATACACCACTCCGACTCAAGCCGTGCGGGTCGGTGAAATCTGGCGCTCGATTCCTTCTCATCTGGCTCGTGAGAATAAAAAATTCAAATACAGTGATGTCCGCAAAGGCGGTCGCGCCGGTCAATTCGAGTCTGCGATTGAATGGCTGCGGAATGCGGGTTTGATCCTGCAATCGATCAATATCACCCGCCCCCGGCTGCCTCTTGCGGGCCAAGCGGACTCTCAACGCTTCAAAGCCTACCTGCTGGATTGCGGATTATTGGGCGCCATGGTCGATATTCCACCCCGAATTGCGGTTGAAAGTGAAACATTTTTTACCGAATACAAGAGCGCTTTCGTGGAAAACATGGTGGCCGCCGAACTGGTCCGCTTATCCCATGGAGAGCTTTACTATTGGATCAGCGAGGGGATTGCCGAGGTTGACTTTATCGTGGTGCATGATCAGGAAATTGTGCCCTTGGAGGTAAAGAGCGGTTTGAACCGGAACATCAAGAGCCTGCGCGTCTACGCGAACAGATTCAAACCGCACCGGATTATTCGCACCTCGCCGCGAAACTTTGATCGGATCGATGATTTCGTCAACATCCCTTTGTACGCGATCGGTTTGTTTCCGGGCTTTTTGCGCTGAAGGGGGAAGGGGAGTGAATTGCTCTTGAAGCACATCCTCATCATGTTCCATGCGCTCTCGTATCAGGAATTGATCGTGAGATTGGCGGATCGTTATCGAAACGACCACCTCGACTAAATCCGGTATCTTACAGAATATCAAGCCTTTTCCGGATTGACAGATACGAAACCGGGATGATAATCTTTGGCCATGGCGACGAGGGGAGACATGCAATCAAAGAATCTCTCAAGCGAGAGAGGAGAAACAGCCAATGCCCCAATATTCATTCCTTGATTTGGCATACAACGTTCTCAAGACTGCGACAAAACCGTTGACGTATCAGGAGATTTGGCAAATCGGCAAGGATTCAAGGCTGTCCGATAAAATCAAGACTTCCGGTAAGACCCCTTGGCGAACCCTTGGGGCACAGCTCTATGTGGAAGTTCGTGACAATGAATCTTCCCGTTTTATGAGAGTGGGAAGTCGCCCCGCCCGCTTTTTCCTCAAGGAACGGGCTTCCGATTTGCCGCCCGATGCCGTCACCAGAATCGAAAAAGAGGAATCGAAGAAGCCGGAGGAGAAGACAGGTTTCAATGAGCGTGATCTCCACCCGCTCCTGACATATTTTGCCTATGCAAACCCCACATTCAATCGCGGCCGCTCGATTTACACAAAAACGATCTTCCATGAGAAATCTCAGAAATCAAAATACAATGAGTGGATCCACCCGGATATGGTCGGTTTCTACCTGCCGATTGAAGATTGGAAACCGAATGTTATTGAGTTTAACAAATTGTCGGACAACAATGCCCTTCGGCTTTTCTCGTTTGAGCTGAAGAAACATCTTAACAAGGCCAATTACAGGGAATCGTTCTTTCAGGCCGTATCGAATTCCTCTTGGGCCCATGAAGGGTATCTTGTCGCAGCCGAGATTCTTCAAGACGATGATTTCCTCGCTGAACTCGAAAGACTTGCATCGTCTTTTGGGATCGGAATTATTCACCTTGATCCTGCGGATATCGACAGTTCAGGCGTCCTTTATCCGGCTCGTAGTCGGGAAGTCCTGGATTGGGAAACCATCAACAAGCTTTGCGATCAAAACTCCGACTTCGAGCAATTCCTTCAGGACGTGAAGATTGATTTTGAGTCAAAGCGTATTCATAAGAGCGAATACGACGAAGTTGTGAAGGATATCAGGGAATACATCAAGGATAAACTAAAAATAGATCTTGAGGCTTGAGAGTATCCATGGAACAAAACCAACTCAACTGGATCGCCAATTTCATCTGGGGCATTGCCGATGATGTTCTTCGCGACCTCTACGTTCGTGGCAAGTATCGTGATGTCATCCTTCCGATGATCGTCCTTCGCCGTCTCGATTCCGTGCTCGAACCCACCAAGCAAGCCGTTCTCGATATGAAGGCTTCGCTCGATAAAGCCGGAATCACAAATCAGGAGAGAGCGCTTCGAACCGCGGCCGGACAGGCCTTCTATAATACATCCAAATTCACTCTTCGCGATCTTAAGGCCCGAGCCAGTCAACAGCAGCTCAAAGTAGATTTTGAAGCCTATTTGGATGGTTTCTCGCCAAATGTTCAGGACATTTTAGAGAAATTTGAATTTAGAAATCAGATCCCAAGGCTTTCGAAGGCGGATGCCCTCGGAACGTTAATAGAGAAGTTTCTTTCGCCGTCCGTCAACCTCAGTCCGAATCCGGTGCTCAACGGCGATGGCTCGTCAAAGCATCCCGGCCTCGACAATCACGCCATGGGAACGATTTTTGAAGAACTGGTTCGCCGCTTCAACGAAGAAAACAACGAAGAGGCCGGGGAGCACTGGACTCCGAGGGATGCCGTCAAGCTTATGGCTAAGTTGATCTTTCAACCGATTTCCGATCAGATCGAATCCACCACATATCTCCTTTACGACGGTGCCTGTGGAACGGGCGGCATGCTGACTGTCGCCGAAGAGACGCTTCAGGAGCTTGCCGCCAAACAAGGCAAAAAAGTGGCCACGCACCTTTACGGCCAGGAGATCAACTCCGAAACCTACGCCATCTGCAAGGCCGATCTTCTCCTCAAAGGTGAAGGCGATGCTGCGGACAATATCGTCGGCGGCCCCGAGCATTCGACTCTCTCCAATGATGCTTTCCCCTCGCACGAGTTTGACTTCATGCTTTCCAATCCGCCTTACGGTAAAAGTTGGAAAAGCGACCTTGAGCGAATGGGAGGAAAGGGAGGTATAAAAGATCCTCGATTCATCATCGAGCATTCAGGCGATCCTGAATATTCGCTGATCACCCGATCGAGCGATGGCCAGATGCTCTTTCTGGCCAATATGCTCTCCAAGATGAAACACGGCACGAAGCTCGGCAGCCGGATTGCCGAAGTCCACAATGGAAGCTCGCTTTTTACCGGCGATGCCGGGCAAGGCGAAAGCAATATCCGCCGCTGGATCATCGAAAACGACTGGCTGGAGGCAATCGTCGCCCTGCCGCTCAACATGTTCTATAACACCGGCATTGCCACTTACATCTGGGTCCTGACAAATCGAAAGCCCAAACATCGCCGAGGCAAAGTTCAGCTCATCGATGCAACACAGTGGTTCAAGCCTCTGCGCAAGAACCTCGGCAAGAAGAACTGTGAGCTTTCAGACGATGACATCGCGCGCATTTGCGAAACCTTCCTGGACTTCAAGGAGACCGAGCAGTCCAAGATCTTCCCAAACGAAGCCTTTGGCTACTGGAAGGTCACTGTCGAACGCCCTCTGCGCCTTGCGGGCATCGACCCTGAGCGTGCCTACGCCCCCAAGGAGATCAAGACGATAAAGGAAAACGCCGAGCGCCTGTCTGCCGAAGAGACGGCCCGCGCTGTGAGCAGTTCAGGGGACGGATCGGCGCAGACAGCCCCCAACGAGGCGCCGCCAGTTATCAGGAAGATCCACAAGAAGGGCACGGCTGCCGATCCGATGCGCGGCCTGTTTGAGGTGGTGATCGGCGGCCGACTCGCCGTCGTCGAGTACGAAACTGACCCGGATCTTCGCGACACCGAACAAGTTCCGCTTCTGGAGGATGGGGGAATCGAGGTATTTCTGAAGCGCGAAGTGCTTCCTCATGCCCCCGACGCCTGGTATGTGCCCGACAGCATCAAGACCGGCTACGAGATCAGCTTCACCCGCTATTTCTACAAGCCGAAGCCGCTTCGCACCCTGGAGGAGATCCGCGCCGACATCCTGGCGCTGGAGAAGGAGACCGAGGGGCTGCTGGGGGAGATTATTGGGAGTGGCCAATGACGTGTTTAAGTCTGGAGTCAATAAGGGCGCTATTCTATGCTATATTCAAGGCAGCCTATAATATGGAACTGAGTCTTATTCTTGTTATAGTTTGGAGCGCGTATGGGGGCTGAATGGAAGCATGGTTGCAGGCACCGCAACATGGAGATCTTTGACCAAAGATGAACTCAAGCACCTATAGAGCCGGGAGATACGTTCAACAGTCGGCCGGCTACCGGGCGTTTATTCCGAACCCTCTTCCTCCTGATCCGGCCGTAGTAATCAGTCCTGATATTCAGGTTTTGCTGTCGAAGGCGGATCGCGCCCTTGGTCGTCTGGACGGATCAATCCAGACTCTGCCGCACCCGGACCTGTTCGTCTACATGTATGTTCGTAAAGAGGCGGTGTTCTCAAGCCAGATCGAAGGGACGCAAAGCTCGCTGCAAGACCTCCTGGCGGCGGAAGCCCGGATTCTCACCTCCGATCGTCCCCAGGACGTTGACGAGGTTGTGAACTACGTACGGGCGATGAACTACGGATTGAAGCGGCTTAAGGATCTACCGGTTTCGGTCCGGCTGATTCGCGAAATTCACGCGAAACTGCTCAAGGGCGTCCGAGGCCAGCACCATACACCCGGTGAAATCCGCACCACTCAGAACTGGATTGGTCCCGGAGGGTGTACCCTCCAGGAAGCGACGTTTGTTCCGCCGCCGCCTCATGAGGTCGCGCATCATCTCTCCGAACTCGAACGGTTCCTGCATTCTGACACGCCGCTCCCCATGCTTGTCCGCATCGGGCTGGCCCATGTTCAATTTGAGACGATTCACCCGTTTCTGGATGGGAATGGCCGGGTGGGACGTTTGCTGATTGCGTTCCTATTGTGCCAACAGGAGATTCTGCTCAAGCCCGTGTTGTATCTGTCGCATTTTTTCAAACAGCACCGACAAGAATACTACGATCAGCTGCAGTCGGTGCGTAACCGAGGGACATGGGAAGACTGGCTGACGTTCTTCCTGAGGGGGGTCATCGAAGTCAGCAAGCAGGCTACTGAAACCGCACGCTGCATCCTGACCTTGCGTGAGACGCACCGAGCCACGATCACCGAGAAGTTCGGCCGGGCGGCCGGCAACGGGCACCGCGTGCTGGAACATCTTTACGAGCACCCCATTGTATCCGTCAAGATAATCCAGGATCTGATCGGCACCACCTATGCCGCCGCCAATGATCTGGTTTCTAAGTTTGTCGGCAGTGAAATCCTCCAGGAAATCACCGGCCAGGCCCGCAATCGCAGGTTCATGTACAGGCGATATATCGACCTGTTTCACGATGACCGACCGGATGCGAACGTATGATCGCTGACCTCAAACCCTATCCAGCCATGAAGGGCTCGGGAGTGCCGTGGTTGGGGGAGGTGCCGGAGCATTGGATGATCGAGCGTTCTAAGTGGTTGTTTCGCAAGAAAAAAAGACCAGTTTGTGATTCTGATGAGGTTATTACATGTTTCCGTGATGGAAAGGTTACCTTGCGAAAAAACCGTCGTTTACGTGGGTTCACTGAATCACTGAAAGAGATAGGCTATCAGGGGATTCGTCGAGGCGACCTTGTAATACATGCCATGGATGCTTTTGCGGGAGCTATCGGAGTTGCTGATGCAGATGGTAAAGGCACTCCTGTATACTCTGTCTGTGAGCCAAGATCCTCGACGAATTCTCACTACTATGCGTATGCTCTAAGAGAAATGGCACGAAGCCAATGGATTCAAGCCCTACAAAGGGGAATACGAGAGCGATCAACGGACTTCCGTTATGAGGAATTTGGCTCGCAGTCGATGCCGTGCCCACCCCTCCCCGAACAAGCCGCCATCGTTCGCTTCCTTGACTATGTGGACAGACGGATTCAGCGCTACATCCGGGCGAAGCAGAAGCTGATCAAGCTGCTGGAGGAGCAGAAGCAGGTCGTCATCCATGAAGCGGTCACCGGCAGAATCGATGTGCGGACCGGAAAACCCTATCCCGCCTACAAGGACTCCGGCGTGGAATGGCTGGGTGATGTGCCGGAGCATTGGGATGTGCGGCGCCTTAAGTCGCTATGTACAATGAGAAGTGGGGAGGGGATCACTGGGCAATCAATTGATTCAAAGGGCGAGTATCCTGTTTATGGCGGCAATGGAGTAAGAGGCTTCACTTCAAAATATACCCATGAGGGTGACTTTGTATTAATAGGCCGACAAGGTGCGCTTTGCGGTAATATACACTTCGCGCACGGTCGATTCTGGGCATCAGAGCACGCCGTAGTGGTATCTCTCTGTTATGACCACAACCTTGGCTGGTTTGGCGCCATCCTGAACGTAATGAATCTGAATCAATACTCGATTGCTGCCGCCCAGCCTGGGCTGGCCGTTGAACGCATACTCTCTCTCTGGTTACCCGTTCCTCCTAAACAAGAGCAGGATCTTATTCATGAATATCTTCGAAATAGAACTTTATTAATCAGGAAGTCGCTTGACCTTGCCTGTCATGAAATCGCCCTCCTCCGCGAATACCGCACCCGCCTGATTGCCGATGTCGTCACCGGTAAGCTCGACGTACGCGAAGCGGCGGCACAACTGCCTGATGAAGTCGAAGAAATTGAGCCTAATGAGGAAATGGCCTCCGAGAATATCGAGGAAGAAGACGGAGTCGGTGGTTTTAATGAGTTGCTTGAGAAGGAGGAGTTATGAGCGGCGCCGAGCACATTGCCCTCATTTACCGATTGCGTTTGTTCCCACAGGAAACGGAGTGGTTTGAGTTCAAATGCTATGGTAACAAACCGCATTTTTATAAAAATTCTTTGGAACAGTCATAAATCTATGATATCTAATGCCTTATGCTCTTTGCTAAGACATTGCCGTGATGTCTGTTTTAGCAAAGGAATTAGCAAAGACTCCTTAGACATAGATGCGGCCCCCAAGTTCATGAGATGCGTGCCTATCTGGGCAAGAGCGGCATCAGAGGATCAGAGATGAAGCGAATGCTTGATGGATGCTTGATCCGGAGAGGACTCAGTGACTGCGGTCAACTGTCTAATCCTATGGGAGATATTGTCAAGTCTTGTGTATGAGAAATCTTTGAGCCTATCCTGATGTTTCATTTAGGCCGCCTTCTCCATCACGCCGTCGACGAACACAACGCCTCGAATCACATGAGCCAACATCGTCACGCTGTTGAGTTTTCTCCAGCGCCGCTCGGCTTGTGTGGCGAGCTTGAAGACCATCGTCAGCGTCGCCGTGCGAGACCCACACCCCTTCGTCTGCCGCGTCCGGTGGCGCACGGTGGCAAACGTCGATTCGATCGGATTCGTTGTCCGGATATGCCGCCAATGTTCCGCCGGAAAATCGTAAAACGCGAACAGAACGTCCTTATCTTTGCGCAGGCACTCGGTCGCCTTCGGATATTTCGGTTCAAATTCCGAGAGGAACCGATTGTAGGCGATCAGGGCGTCTTTTTTGTTCGGTGCAAGATACATGTCATGAATGAGCTTTTTGGCGTAGGGTTGTGTG